>CATLUC010000214.1 GCA_950059165.1 uncultured Clostridium sp. | reverse complement strand
TTATTCCAAGTATAACTACCATATTTAATATAGAATATTCTTATTTTTTTGTCAATAAATATTACAATTATAACAAAAACTTAATATTCTTGTAATGTTTTGCTATTTTTTTGTTCATCACAGAATTTTTAAATTGTGCATACAATAATGTATAAGTTTTGAAATTTAGTAGATACTAATTATGAGAAAACGGAGGTTTTTATATATGAAATCAGTATGTATTAAGACAAATAATTCTAATTTACTAAAATATCTACTAAATGAATTTAAAAATATTGAACTTGATAATGTTTATTTCTCTGAAAATGAGTTTAAACTTTATAAAAATGTCATTATTCATTATTTTGGTGATGATGAGCCTCTTTTCTTATCTAAGCTCTCTTCTATTTTGTGTTATCTTGTTATTGATGAATTAGAAGAAGATTTATTAAAAAGATTAATTATGCAAAATTATTTTTATTTTGATAGCATAGAAAGAAAAAAAATCTTGTCAATTTGTTTTGATATTATGGCAGATGATTTTTGCGAAATTTTTGATAAAAAGTTCATAATTTTAAATGATATTTTTTATGACTTTTTGTCCAGTCATAATTCTATTGTACTAAGTGGCTTTGTCAATTTTAGAATAAAAGATTATTTAAGTTTTTTAGATGAAATTGTAAATGAAGCTGTAAATAGCTTTGTAATTGAACAAGAATACTTAGAATTTATTTCTTTGCTAAAGTTATATATTAATTCACAATCTTCAGAATGTGAATTGGTGCATATTGTTTTTACCTCTTCAGATGCTGTGTTATTAGATAAAAATAAAAATTTGATTGATATTCAAGATGATATTTTTAAGGCAAAGTATTTGAGTGATATTACTTTTTCTAACAATGATTATATTTTAAATTCATTACTTACTTTACTTCCTAAAAAGATTTATATTCATTTAATAGATGAATATATTGACGAATTTATTAATACTTTACAATTAGTATTTGAAAATAGGGTTACTTTATGCACCGATTGCAATATTTGTAATTTGTATAAAAATAAAAAGAGTATGATTAAAAAATTCTAATTTTTTAATTTACTCTTTTTTGTTTGGTGGCTTCACCTGGAATCGAACCAGGGACACAGGGATTTTCAGTTTTCTGTGCTACTTAATATTAGGTGTTTGTTGTTGTTAGTTATTATTATTTAAAACCTATGAAATTAGCACCTTTTGGAGTAATTTATATTAAAAATATTTAAAAGTTAGTAAAAAGCAAAATGACTTTTTTAGAAGAATTTTTTTAGATGTTTTTTAGATATTTTTAGATAATAATAAATTACTATTGATATAATTTTTGAATTTTCTATAACAGTATATTTCATTTTAAGGTAAAGTTACTCTACTTTAATATGAAATCGCCTTAAAATCGATTTTAGGGCTTAATTGAATAAAGAATATGATAACTACTTGTAGTTTTATAACTATGAGTAGTTTTTTATATTCAAAAGAGAAATGCAACACCTCTTAAAATGTGTTTGGTGTGAT
>CATLUC010000213.1 GCA_950059165.1 uncultured Clostridium sp. | reverse complement strand
GAATAAAGATAAAAAAGAAACAAAAATAGATAAACTGGAATTTAATACATATTGTATTTTTACAGAAGAAAAACAGGAGGTTAAAGAAACAATAGGATTAATTTTTAAGGACTATATTGAAAATCTAAAAATAAAAACAAAGTAATTATTATAAAATATTTGCAAAATTATTTTGAGCACGTTACAATTGTTGTAGTAGATGATTACGGATAGGAGGTTAAATGCTAAACTTGAAATACCAAAACTTCAAAGTACGGAATTTATATAAGACTATCTAGAGAAGATGGTGACAAACAAGAAAGCGAAAGTATCGGTAATCAAAGAAATATTTTGCAAAGATATGTAAAGGAAAATGATTTAGAGCTTATCAAAGAATATGTTGATGATGGTATTTCTGGAACTACATTTGATAGACCGGGATTCAATAAAATGCTACAAGATATTGAGAACAGAACTATTAATATGGTTATAACAAAAGATCTATCAAGACTTGGAAGGGATTATATTAAAACAGGACATTACATAGAAAATTACTTTCCACAAAACAATATAAGGTATGTTGCGATAACAGATGGCATAGACACCTATATAGATAGCACAAATAACGATATAACGCCTTTTAAAGCAATTATGAATGACTATTATGCTAAGGATATATCAAAGAAAATTAGAAGTGTCTATAAGGAAAAACAAAAGAATGGAGAGTATCTATGTAGTATTCCAGCATATCGGATATAAAAGGCATCCTAGTATAAAAAATAAGCTAATTGTAGATGAACAAGTAAAAGGTATTGTAGAGAAAATATTTGATATGTATGCAAACGGACATGGTAGTGTAGAAATAGTTTCTTACTTAAATAGTAACCATTACTTATCTCCTACTGGTTATAGAAAAACTGGTATTATACATGATGAGAATAAAACAAACTATGACTGGAATGAGGTTACTTTATGCAATATGTTAAAAAATGAAGTGTATATTGGAAACACAGTCCAAAATAAGAAATCCATTGTTTCATACAAAGTACATAAAATAAGAACTGTTGAAAAAGAAAATCAAATAAGAGTTGACAATACACATGAATCTATTATCGACAAGGGCACCTTTGAAAAAGTACAATGCATTCTTGAAAAAAGAGGAACAAATACAAAACTTAAATATGATTACTTATTAAGAGGATTACTTTACTGTTATCATTGCAAAAGAAAACTGCAAATCGTGCTTAAGAAAAATTCAAAAAGGAATAGCACATCACATCCATATATAACTTGTAGCGAGCATAAAAAAAGAGGCTGTTATCCGTTAAGTATTAACTATGAAAAGTTCGAAAAGCATATTATTTATGTTGTTAAAAAGATATGCAAAATATATGCTGATAAAGAAATTTTTTATAGTGTTTATGAAAAATATCAAAATAAAACACTTGATATTCGAGATGGATACAAAAAGAAACTAGAACAAATTAATAAGGCAATATTAGAGATAAATAACAACTTAGACAAGATGTATATGGATAAATTACAAGGCATAAT
>CATLUC010000212.1 GCA_950059165.1 uncultured Clostridium sp. | reverse complement strand
CACAAGTCAGAGGAAACAAAATGAATTTATTCTTTTTGAATATTTCAATCAGCATAGTTATATTGGCAGTTTTGTTTGTTAGGCGCTATGCTTATAACTATGTTGCAGTAAACTTTTATTGCAGTCTTTGGAAAGTAGTTTTATTAAAGTTGTTAGCATCGTTTGTAACTCCTTTTTTAGTACTAATTTTTCGATTTTTCCTTAGTCCTAAAGTTCTTGCAAGAGAGAATATCGGTTTGGGAATATTTGAAAATTTTAATAAAGTATATATATATATGGCTATTAGTAAGTAGTGTTTTATTGATTCTATTTATAGGAAACTATTGCTTGTATTTAAAAAAAATACATTTTGCACGAGAGCTGAGTAAAACTGATATTAAAGATAATATTGTAATGAAAATAGAAAAGAAGATTAAATTTAAAAGTTCAGATATTTTACAATCACCAGTTACGGTAGGAGTGACGAAAAGTCAAATTATAATACCAGAGTTTGTAAAGGAAATGACAAAAAAAGAACAAAATTATCTTTTGTATCATGAAATATGTCATGCAAAGCATAAAGATTGCTTGTGGAAAATTTTAGTGATATGTGTTGTCGCAATTTATTGGTTCAATCCTATGATATGGATAATGACAATCTGTTTAAATAGAGATATCGAATTAAGATGCGATTACGAAGTTATTTCACGCTTGGGCGGAGAAAAAGAGTATGCAGAGCTTTTGCTGAAATTTGCTCGGTATGAAAATGAACCAGTATATTTAATGAATGGATTTGGCGAATCTAACATTAAAAAAAGAATCTCTGCTATTTTAAATTTTGATTATGAAAAGAAAAAATTTAGATTTTCTTTAGGCATGTTAATTTTGTTTGCCACAATGTTGATGTTTGTTAGAATGGATTCCTTGGATGCAATTTTTAAAAGCTTGAAAGTTCCGGATGCAGTTGAAGGAAGTGATATTTCAGTTGATGATCATCCTTTAACTAAATATAAAGAGCTTGACATTGAATTTGTAAATGGAAAATGGAAAATTGGAGAGGAGGAAATAGAGGGTTTAATTGATGTAGGGCATTGCTTTTTTGTCGATGAAATGGTCGAAAATGGAATTTGGTTGGAAATTATCCGTTCTAATTCAGGAGAAATAGAAGATAAAAAGATAATTTTAGAAAGTCAGGCATGGAAACGTGCAGAAGAGTAAAAATAGCTGTTAGGAGGCATGTTATGTATAAAAGGAGAGAGCGTCCTTATCAAAAGATTAAAAACGATACAAGGACATTGGTGCTTGCAGGAGACCAAAAATCTATTATAATATTAAATGAAACGGCATTTGTTATATGGGAAACATGTGATGGTTTGAATTTACGTGAATTGGTCAAAAAAATACTCGAATTATATAAACTTCCTGAAGAAGAATATCAAGCAACAATCGAAAATGATTGTCAGAACATACTTACATATTTAGCTGAAAATGGATTGATAAAAGAGTATCATTAGGAGGAATAGAAATATGATTAATGAGAACTTAGCAAAAAAAAATAAA
>CATLUC010000211.1 GCA_950059165.1 uncultured Clostridium sp. | reverse complement strand
ATTTAAGTTTCGACTTTTTTTCGAGAAAATGAAAAAAGTTATCAACAAAATAGAAAAATTTCTATAAAAATAAGGAAAAAACCTCATTTGTTTGGTATAATTTAGTTGCACAAAAAAATTATCACTAAACAAAATAATGGAGGTTTTTTCTATGAATAATTTTACCACAAATATTTACCAAATGAAAAGAGAAATTGTTAAATTTTCTAATAAACTTTGTAAAAATTCTAACCAAGCAGAATCAAAATTTGTAACTGATATGATTTATGGTATCTCAAAGTCCAAAGATATCCTACTTTCTAGTATTGCTGGAGAACTTAATGAGAATATCAAAAAAGCCTATACGATTGATAGATTAAGTGAAAATTTGTGTTGCTCTTTAAATGAAACTATCGATAACAATTATTGTGATTTGGTTATGGATTCTCTAGGAGATAATCCTGTTTTCTTAATTGATGATAGCGATATTGTTAAACCTAAAGGAAAAAAATTTGAAGACTTAGGAATTGTTAGAGATGGTTCTAGCGAGAAAAAAGAATATAAAAATGGTTATCATCATACTGAAATAGTTGGATTAACTGAAAATATGAAACAACCAATCAGTGTATTTTCAAAAGTTCATTCTTGTACATCAAAGGACTATATATCTGCAAATAGCATTACATTTGAAGGAATAGATAAAGTTGTAGAAATGCTGAATAAAAGGAACTTAAAGGGAGTATTTGTAAATGATAGAGGATATGATAGTAACGAAATTTTTAGACATTATTTTGAAAAGCAACAATATTTTGTAATACGATTAAAAGAAAACAGAAAAGTATATTTAAACCATAAAACCTATAAAATAACTACCATAAGAGACTCACGAAAAGGAAAAATCAAAATGAAATTAATGTTTCAAGGAGAAGAAAAAGAATGTTATGCAAGTGTTCTGAAGGTACAAATAACAGCAAAAAAGAAATGGATAAATCTAGTATTAGTATATGGTCTTGGAGAAACACCAATGATGTTGGCTAGCAATATACCAATAAAAAGTAAAGAAGATGTAATAAAGATAACTAGATGCTACTTAAATAGGTGGAGAATAGAAGAATACTTTAAGTTTAAAAAACAAGAATATAAATTCGAGAATTTTAGAGTAAGGACATTAAAGGCAATAAATAATTTAAATATGATGTTAAGTTATACAATAGGACTGATTGCAATATTAAGTGAAAAGATTAATAAACGAGAGTTTGTAAATAAAATAATAAAGGAATCAAAATCGTTAAAAGATAACGTATATCTATGGTTTTATCGATTAGCACGTGGAATATATAACATATTAAAAATGGCAAAAACTGGAATACGTAACTGGGAGCAAATACGAAAAACAAATAAATATGATGGACAACTTTCTCTGCTATAACAGCGTATTTCCATAAAATGTAAAAAACTTATTACATAAGGTTTATTAATTGATGTTTAAAATTATAAAACGGGTAAAATAGGATTATCAATATACATATTTTACCCGTTTATGCAAAATATTAAATTTATTTTTTCAAAAAGTCGAAACTTAAA
>CATLUC010000210.1 GCA_950059165.1 uncultured Clostridium sp. | reverse complement strand
ATTTTATATCTTTCATATCCTAAACATTTATTAGGTTCTGCAATTTGTAATTCCCCACCTTTTAAATTTCCTTTATATACAAGATAAACCCAGTCTTGTTCTGTATTATTTCTTACATCAAATGTTTTAGCATAAGTTGCTACAATGAATTCTTGTAATTCAATATCTGCATCTGTTCCAATTTCTTCTTCAATTTCTCTTTGTAATGCTGTTCTAAAATCTATATCACTTTTCTTTACTCTGCCTCCAATAGTTTCTAGTTTTAGCTGTTCATCTCTGCATCCTAAACCTCTTCTTTGGAAAACTATTTTATTTTCTTTGTCAAAAGCATATACAATAACTGCAACTTCATATTCTTTTGATATTTCACTATTATTTTTTAGAACTTCATTTAATTCGTTCATATCTTTTACTTCTTTTGAAAATAACTTCATTTTTCCTACCTCTTACTTCTATTAATCTTATTTTACATTTTCCATTTGATAATGTGTTTCAGTTTCTCCATATACTTTAAATCCTAATTTTTCATATAAACTTTTAGCTGGATTATCTTTAAACACTTGTAGAATCGTTCTAATTCCTTTTTGTCTATTTTCTTTTAATTGTTCCTCTAATATCTTTCTTCCAATTCCTTTATTTTGATATTCTTTTAATATACTTATTTCATTGATAAATAAATCTCCATTTTCTGTTGTATGTACTGCATATATTCCAACCTCTTTATTATCTATTAAGATAATTCGTTTATGTGCTAAATGTTCTTCTAAATCTTGTTTTAATCTTTTCTTTTGGTCATTATCATTCCAACCCCAAATTTTATCAACATACCATTTAAAGTTTTGCTTTTTTAATTCAAATAAAAAGTCAAAATCATCCAATGTACAATTTCTAAAAGAATATTCCATAATTCACTTCTATTCCTCTCTTATAAATCTAATAATTTACATTGTTCTTTATACCATGCTGGAGTACATATCATAATTATTTTGCAATTTCCATCCCAATAATAAATTTCTTCTTTTTCTATTAGAATTACATCTCCTTGTTCAAAATTGATACTTTCATCTTTTTTATTAAGAGTGCCTTTTCCCTCTAGTATATAACAAATTTCTTTACACTTTTCATTAGTACAGTACCCTTTTTCTGGATATCTACCATTAATTGTATTTATACAAAAATCAATATCTTTATCATTTAAACCTATTGAATATTCTAATAGTTTGCTTGTATCACTATTTTTTATTATTTGTGCATCACTAGATTTTACTATTTTCATTTCTTACCTCTTTAAATATAATTTACTATATCTTCAAATGTATCATATCCACTTTCACTATTTATGTGTCCTGCATTTGGTATTAAAACTTGCTCTGTTGCAATTTTATCTGCAAATTCCTTTTCTACTTCATATTTCACATATGGATCATTATTTGAATAGAAACATATTATTTCATTTGCATATTGTTTTACTTCTTCTAGGTTATCGAAATACATTGTTTTATTTACTGTATCATATTCCTCGTTTATTCCTAAATAATTATTAAATCCACATACAAATATTAATTTTTTTACTTTTA
>CATLUC010000209.1 GCA_950059165.1 uncultured Clostridium sp. | reverse complement strand
TGTGTGAAAATAGCAGCCTTTTTACGATTTTAAAAAATGAATATTTTGGAAACAATTGTATTTATATTAATTTTATGGTATAAATAAGTAAAATATGAAATTTGCAATACAGCATTGCAATTTTAAAAAATATCAATTTTGCAGCATAATGTTGCAAAATTAACATGGAGGAAGTTTAGTGGAAAATAATCTAATTAATGAAGATTATAGGGATTTTATAGGAGAAATCAAGAATAAAATTAGAAATAGCCAATATGAAGCAATGAGAGCAGTTAATAAGACTTTAATTAATTTATATTGGGGTATTGGACAAGAAATATATAATCAGCAACAAGAAAAGGGTTGGGGAAAATCGATTGTTGAGCTGTTAGCAAAAGAGTTAAAAAAAGAATTTCCAAATGTTCAAGGTTTTTCTGCAAGGAATCTATGGAGAATGCGAAATTTATATGTTGAATATAAAGATAATGAAATTCTGCCACCATTAGTGGCAGAAATAAGTTGGAGTAAAAATGTAACAATAATGGAGAAATGCAAAGATCCACTTGAAAGAGAATTTTATATAAAAATGACAAAAAAGTATGGATGGACTAAAGATGTTTTAATAAACAATATAGAGAATAGGACTTATGAAAAATATCTATTAAATCAAACTAACTTTGATGAAACACTGTCTGATAAGTATGTTAATCAAGCAAAATTAGCTGTCAAAGATGAATATATTTTTGACTTTATGGAATTATCTGAACAACATTCAGAAAGAGAGTTAGAAGAAAGTTTAGTAAATAATATGAGAGCATTTCTAGAAGAAATGGGTGGAAATTTTGCTTTTATGGGAAGTCAATATCATTTAAATGTAGGTGGAGATGATTTTTATATAGATTTACTATTATATCATAGAAGTTTAAAAAGTTTAATTGCAATAGAATTAAAAATAGGAGAATTTAAACCTGAATTTGTTGGACAACTTCAGTTTTACTTAACTGCACCAGACAAACAAGTAAAAATGGAACATGAAAATCCGTCAATAGGAATTATAATATGCAAAAGCAAAAATAGAACAGTAGTAGAATATGCATTAAGTGATAGTGATAAGCCAATAGGAGTTTCTACATATCAAATAAGAGACACTTTACCAGAACAAATGAAGAATTTATTACCTTCACCAGAAGAAATAAAGAAGAGATTAGAAGGATTGGAATAGAATACATAGTTATTGTAAGTTAAAAGAAGATTTATTAGATGCAGAATCTACATACACATATACAGTTGAACGTAGTAAAGATTATGTAGATAAATTCTATTGTTTAAGGTATTGTTCAAGAAGTTCCTTATAATTTTTCTTTTCGGGAACTTTGATGATAGGTAATTTATCAACTTTAAGTTTATTATATTTAGGAGAAAATAAAGAGTCATCTTTAGATTTTCCTAAGTCTAAAGGTATATTTTTAACGATAAATTTGAATAAAAATAAAATTTGTTTATTTAGCTCTTGAATATGAGCTAGTAAAAGAGGTATAATAGTATACATGATACACCACTCCTTTATGGATATTTGGTTATGTTGCAAGACTATTATACCATAAAAAGAGGGGGGTATCATTTTTT
>CATLUC010000208.1 GCA_950059165.1 uncultured Clostridium sp. | reverse complement strand
AGTATATGGTGGAAGAAATTATTTGAATGAAATATAAGATTTTCGAGAGACTATCGTAAAAGTTGTGTAAATCGGATTTCCTTCCGATTGATAACTTGAAAAAAATTAATATTTTAATAACTAATTTTATTTTAGCTATATTTTTCTAAAAAATCAATCTTTTAGAAAAAGTTGTGTAAATTTAATAGAGCTTAAGAAAATTTCTTCTTAAGCCTATTATTTTAGGCTTTTGTCTTTAGATTCGACCTTCATACATAATTTTAAACTGTGATAAACATAAGTCCCAATTTTGTGTCCTTACTGACCACTTCTTTTCTGCCTTTAATGTTGATAAATACAGCACTTTTAGTAATGACATGTCTGTTGAAAATACATTCCTATTTCTATTTATTCTTTTATATGTACTGTTTAAGCTTTCTATTGCATTTGTTGTGTACATTATCTTTCTTATTTCAGTAGAAAACTTGAAAAATACTGATAGTACTTCCCAATTGTCTATCCAACTCTGTATTGCCCCTGGATACTTATTCTTCCATTTTTCTTCTAGCTCTAATAAATTAGTATAGGCTATTTCTTCTGTAGTTGCCTTGTAAACAGTTTTCAAATCATTTGCTAGTTCTTTCTTGTCTGTATATGGAACATACTTTAACGAGTTTCTTATTTGATGTACTATACACCTTTGATATTCTGTCTTAGGATATATTGCTGATATTGCTTCTTTTAATCCTGTTAGCCCATCTGCACATAATACCAAGATATCTTGTACTCCTCGATTTTTTAATCCATTTAATACTGTCATCCAATATTTTGCACTTTCATTTTCTCCTACTGTTATATCTAACACTTTTTTCATTCCATCTTCATCAATTCCTAATACTACGTATGCTGCTTTCTTTACTATTTGGCCATTATCTCTTACATGAAAGTGAGTAGCATCAATAAATATTATTGGATATACTTCTTCTAATCTTCTTTTCTTCCATTCCTGTATTTCTGGTATTATTTTATCTGTTATATCACTTATCATATCTGGTGAAAGATTACATCCAAATATTTCTTTTATTTGTTCTTGTATATCTTTATCAGATAATCCTAAGGCATACATTGCTATTACTTTTTCATCAAATCCATTTACTGTTCTAGCATATTTGGGTACTAAATCTGAGTCTATATTTCCGTTTCTATCTCTTGGTACCTTTACAGGTACTTCTCCCATTTCCGTTGCCACTGTCCTTTCTGGATAGTATCCATTTCGATAATTACCACTATCTACTCTTTCGTTTTTAGAATACCCGAAGTTTAGTTTCCATTTCTGCGTCTAACAACTGTTGAAAAGCAGGGGCAAAGAAGCTTTTCCACGCTGTATACATATCATTCATTGACTTTATATCCTTTGGATCATTCCTTCTAAAAAATTCCTCTACTATTTCATTTTTTTCTTTTTCTACTTTTTTTCCCATAGAAAAAATCCCTCCTTGATATTTTTTTATTTTATCACGAAAGGATTTTTTTACACAACTTTTTCTATACTCTCTAAGTCAGTGTGACATATGTTTGACAAACCTACAACATTCTACAATATTTATATTATAACCTTATATAATATTCTC
>CATLUC010000207.1 GCA_950059165.1 uncultured Clostridium sp. | reverse complement strand
ATTGAAAATTGTGAATATGATAATATTTCAAAATGTTTTAATATGTGGAAAAATGCAACTGTAATAAAAGAAAGTGATACAAAAGTCGACGGAAAATATTGTCATAGTATAAAAGCAAAAACTAGATATATTGTGCCATTAGTTGAAAATCGTGGTACTTATGTAAGGATTGATAAAATATCAGAAGTTGCAAAACATGATATTGAAAATGCTTTAAATTATCAAACAAAAAAATATGCCTATTTAGATTTTGATTTTTAACGTGAAATTCAGGATGGTTCACATAAAAATGTCGCAAAAGAAACGTCATAAACAGCGACATTTTAACGAAAGGAAGAATTAAAAATGTTACAACAAACAACTATAAATTTTGAAGAGTTATTTAGCACAAGAAATATTTTATTGTATTTTTTGTTTATCAATATGTTTGGTTTTCTTATTATGTGGATAGATAAAAGAAAAGCCGAAAAGGGAAAATGGAGAATTCAAGAAAAGACTTTATTTATTGTAACTGCTTTAGGTGGTGGAATTGGGACTATTGCTGGTATGTATACTTTTAGACATAAGACACAAAAACTAAATTTTGTAATTGGTTTTCCGTTTATTACAATATTGGAGATTATAACTATTATTTACTTTAAATTCTTTAATTAAAATGTTATAATAAAGAGGGGCAAATGAGAAAATGAAAAAAGGGAAAATTGAGAAAGAAGTAAAATTATTAGCAAAGCAAAAAAAGTTTGAACAGATTTATTATGAATATGGACCTAAATATTTTAGAAAGTATGTTTCTCGCAAATATAAAAAGAAAGATATAGAAAAATTAAGACAAGAGGGAAAATACCTAGATATTTTTACGAAATATGGTGAAACTTATGAATGGCTTTATGATGAAGTAAGTATAAAAGATATGGAAAGTGAACTAGTAAGAAAAACTACTTTACCAGAAAGGGTTTTTAACAAAAATTTTCTAATACGTAAAAAATATTTGTTAAGAACATTTTTAATAAGTTTAGTAAGTCCGTTATTAGGTAATGTTTTAGGATTTTCAATAGCTCAAGATATGAGAATATCAGAAAATACTAAGAAATATGCAAAAGAAATAAATGAATACGAAGGAAAAGTAAAAGAATATGCTAAGAAATTTGACAAAGAATCACAAAGTGATATGGAAATAATTATGACAATGATGAAAGATATGCATGAAAGAATAAGAGGATATGGTAAGCCTAAAATAGATGCACAAGGCTACTTGGGCATGGATGTGATGGACGAAAATGGTATTGGTGTTTGTAGAAATATGGCAGAAAATATGGTAGATGAATTTAATGAGATAAATCCAAATTATAATGCTAGGATAGTCACATTATATATGAATAGCAGTGAATTAGAAGAAAATAACATAGAAAAAAATAATATTGATGGAAATACAAGGATAAATAGTAAAGGAAATGAATATACAGTTTATGAAGATGAACAAATACAAAAAACAATTATAAGTGAAAATGACAGTATAACTGAATATCAATATGATAATGGAAAAATTGTAAAGAAAATAATATACAAACCTAATCAAGAGGAAGAAATAGATTATGATGAATATGGAAATATATTACAAACAAAAAAACATTGAAGAAAGTTGATGGAG
>CATLUC010000206.1 GCA_950059165.1 uncultured Clostridium sp. | reverse complement strand
ATACAAATTTAGTAAAATTAGAAGAAAACAAATACATAAAAGAAGTAAATAATTGGGGAGACATATATAGATTTATACGAAATGAGGAAAAGTAAAATGATACTTTCAACACTTTGTTACATAGAAAAAGATGGGAAATACTTAATGTTACATAGAACTAAAAAGAAAAATGATATAAATAAAGATAAATGGTTAGGAATAGGTGGAAAATTTGAGCAAGGAGAAAGTCCAGAAGAATGCATTACAAGAGAAGTAAAGGAAGAAACAGGACTTACTCTAAATTCATATAAATTAAGATGTATAGTAACATATGTATCTACAAATTGGGAAACAGAATATATGTATGTATTTACTTCAAATGATTTTACAGGAGAACGAATAGAATGCAACGAGGGAGATTTACAATGGATTGAAAAAGATAAAGTTGCAGAATTAAATACATGGGAAGGTGATAAAATATTTGTAGAAAAGATAAAAAATAATGATTCATTTTTTACTATAAAATTCAATTATGATGGAGAAAAGCTAATTAAATATGATTTAAAAGAATATTAATAAATATCATAAAAATATTTAACAATCACAAACAGATGTTTTAAACTATATATAGTTTAAAAGGAAGTGAAAATATGGAAAATGAAGTAAAAGATTTAGAAATTCAATATGAAATATCAAAAGAAGAAATAAAAAGACTTATATATACAATAAGAGGAAAACAAGTAATGATAGACAACGATGTTGCAAGACTATATCATTATACAACTAAAAATATAAATAAAGCTGTGAAGAGAAACATAGAAAGATTTCTAGAAGAATTTTGTTTTCAACTAACAGAAAATGAATTTCAAACTTTGAGGTTCCAAATTGGAACCTCAAAACAAAACGAATCACAAAATTTGAGGTTTCAAATTGAAACCTCAAAGCAAAGTAGTGAAATAAATAACAATTTGAGAGGTGGCAGAAGATATTTGCCATATGTTTTTACAGAACAAGGAATTGCTATGTTGGCAGGTGTTTTAAAGAATGATATAGCAGTAAAAGTTAGCTTAAATATAATCAATTCATTTATAGAAATGAGAAAGTTTATAGCATCAAATGGACAAGTATTTGAGAGACTAACTAATATGGAATACAAATTACTAGAACATGACAAAAAATTTGATATAGTATTTGACCAATTACAGAAAGAAGAAAATATAAAACAAAAAATATTTTTCGAAGGACAAATATATGATGCATATAGTTTAATAATTGATATAATAAAGAAAGCAAATAGAAAGATTACTATTATAGATAATTATATAGATGACAGTATTTTAAAGATGTTGGCAAAGAAAAATAAAAATGTAGAAGTTACAATATTAACATCTATAAAAAGTAATATACAAAATATAGATATACAAAAATTTAATAAAGAATATCCAACATTAAAAGTAGCAAAAACAGATAAATTTCATGACAGATTTGTATTATTAGATAATACAGAAATGTATCATTTAGGAGCTTCAATAAAAGATTTAGGTAAAAAATGCTTTGCAATATCAAAAGTAGAAAATGAAGAAATGATAAATCTGATAAAAAGGGTAATTTAGTATTGGGTAAAAACAAATGTGAATTATGTTGAAATTTGTGTTATTAAAATATATAATAAAAAAC
>CATLUC010000205.1 GCA_950059165.1 uncultured Clostridium sp. | reverse complement strand
CCTGAATCCGTGAATTAAATATGTTGATACATTAAATACAAAACAAGAGCAGATAACTTACAGAATTTGGTAATATCCTATAAGTTATCTGTTCTTAACATATTTTTAGCGTCCACAAATAACCATTTTTTGAAATGGTGTACATAAATATAGTTTGTTCATTATTTAAGTGCATGTTAGTTCATATATTTCTCTAAATATGCTTATTTGAAATTCCTCTTTGTAAATTTTTATTATCTTCTTTCTAGCATGTTTTACTAATTTGCTTGCAAGCATTATCATATCCTTTATTACTGTTTTTATTCTTTTTCTCTCTATTGCTCTTTTTTTACTAGTTTCTAATTTGCAATTTATTTGTCCTATTAATCTTAAAATGTTATATACCATTCCTCCTAGCCCTAAAACAATTTCATTGGTAGAAAATTTCCCTGATGGTAGTCTCTCTATATCCATATCTGTTTTTATTTCACTATGAAATTGTTCACTTGTTGCATGCATATGATATAATTCTATTATTTCTTCTTCCGTTGGTTCCAGTAACGAAGTAACATATCTTTTGCATTCATATTCTGGCATTAATAAAACTTGTCCATCCACTTTACTTATTCTTTTTATTACATCTACTACTATTCTTACAGCTATATTTTCTTTTGTTCCATCTTCTTTTTTACATATATTTTTTCATAACTATACAAATATCTTTCTTTTCCTTCTCTTGTCTCTTTTTTTCTTCCTTCTTTCTCAGCTTTATTAAAATAAAACTCTGGTTTGTCTGCTACTGTATTTTTCTTTTTCATTAAAAAGTTTACTTTCTTTTGCGTAAAAACTAAAACATTATCACAACAATCATGTCCACAGTCTGTTCGTATTAATATTGGATTATTATTTGTTTGTTTTGCCAATTCTATTGTATCTCTTAAAAATGGCACTGTTTTTGCACATTGTCCATTCGCTTTTCCTTCTCTTAATTCACATTTCATTAGATAACCTTCTGTTCCTATATATGCCATAATTGGTGCAAATCCCTCAAATTCTTTGTATGTATAACTAACTCCTTCTTTTTTGCTTCCTGAATTATCCATTGGCGTTACATCTATATCCAATGGTACATAGTTTTTATAACATGGTGTTAGTTCTACATTTTCGTTTTGTAGTATTTCTACATTTGTTTGGTCTATTAGTTTTTTCATATCTTTTAAATTATTTTCAATATCTCCAATAGCATTAAATCTTTGTCTTAGTATTGAACAAGAAGGACTTTTTCCTATGTCTAGTGCATGTTTAAAATATTTATTATTTCTGTATTCATCTGCTCTTTCAAATTCTGTCCTTCCTTGTGCTAAAATTCCAATATATGTCATAAAGATATCTTTATTAGATATTTCTCTAGATTGAACTTTTAGATGCTTTTTATCATTTATATTCTGTTTGAATTTTGTTGTTTCAATTATATTATTTACTAGTACTAAACCTGTGTTACTACTTATTATTTCATCTGTTGCTACTATTTCATATTTCATTTTCTTCACCCTTATAGAATATATCAAAAAAAGCATTAAAAATCTATATTTTTAACACTTTTTCTTTTCACCTATTGGGTGAATATTTTATTTTCTAAATTTTATTACTATATCAATACTTTCAAGATATTTTCCACAATCTAATTCACGGATTCAGG
>CATLUC010000204.1 GCA_950059165.1 uncultured Clostridium sp. | reverse complement strand
AGGATTAGAATTTCTTAATATTTGTAAGGCAGCCGAGAATTGAAGAAATATTTTAGATATTTTTCTTCCCATTATTTAATTATCTTTCTCCCCTAAAAATCAAGATTTATAGAGGTTAGTTTAAAAATATTGACTAACTAATAACTGCACCTTTTACGCCAACCCATTATAATATGCATTATACAACCTACTATAATAACCATTTGTTTTAGCAACCAACTGGTTATGGCTTCCCTCTTCAATAATTTCCCCTTGATTTAGCACAATAATCTTATCTACATTTACAATAGTAGACAACCTATGAGCAATAAATATTGAAGTTTTTTCTTTTGATATTTTATCAACCGATTTTTGTATTAGCTCTTCTGTTTTAGTATCTATATTTGCAGTTGCTTCATCTAAAATGAAAATAGATGGGTTATGTGCAAAAATCCTTGCAAATGCCAATAATTGCTTCTGCCCTGAAGAATATGAATTTCCTCTTTCATGAGATATTTCTTCTATTCCATTTGGTAAGCTTGCAACAAATTCTCCTGCTGAAGCAAGTTCAACTGTTTCCATTATATATTCATCTGAAAATTTTCTATTTAACTGAATATTATCTTTAATACTTCTTGCAAAAACAAATGGGTCTTGTAAAATAATACCAATTTTTTCTCTTAAAGAACGCAAATTAATTTCTTTAATATTTACTCCATCTAGTAAAATCTCACCTTTTTGTATTTCATAGAAGCGATTTATTAAATTTGTTATTGTTGTTTTTCCAGAACCTGTTTTACCAACTAATGCAATACTTTGGCCGTGGTTCAATAGTAAAACTAATATCTTTTAAAACCCAATTGTCTTTTTCATATGCAAACCAAACATTTTTAAATTCAATTTTACCTTTTACATCTTCTAGAATTTTTCCTGTCTCAAAATCTTCTAAATATTCTTTATGTTCCAAAATGTCATAAATTTTATTGATAGAAACTATTGCTTCTTGGATAGTTTCAAAATTCTCTACCAACCTATTTATCGGCTCAAAAATTTGCTTTGTATAAGTTATAAATACATAAATTAGCCCAACATCAATAGATGCTCCTACAAAATGGTTTATACATGCCCAAACTATAATTGATACTCCTAAGTTTTCTAAAATTGTCATAATTGCTGGCAAAAAGCCTTCTGTAATGCCTGTTGGTATTCTTGATTTCCAAAAATCAGTGCATAATTTTTCACATTCTTTTTGCTTTTCATATTGCCTATTGAAAATTTTTATTAGTTTTACTCCATAAATTGATTCTGCTAAAAATGTATTTAATTTTGTCTTTACCATTTTAGAATATTCTTGTAATTTGTTACTAATTTTTGTAATAATAACAGATGTAAGTATTACAAATGGGACAATTGAAAGTGCTAGAAAAGCTAGTTTATAATTTAAAGATAACATCATAACAACAAAAGCAATTATCATCAATATGTCTTTAATAAAAGTTGTTATAACATCTTTAAATAAAGTTGTAATGTCCTCTACATCACTTGTAATTCTAACAAAAAGTTTTCCTGCTGGTGTTTTATCATGAAAAGGAATGTTTGCATATTGTATATATTTGTATAATTTGTTTCTAATTGAATAAATTACATTTTCTCCCATCATACTTGTTGTTGTTGTAACTATAAAATTTAAAATGTTCCCCACCAAAACAATTGCAATATAAA
>CATLUC010000203.1 GCA_950059165.1 uncultured Clostridium sp. | reverse complement strand
AAAAATTAAATTTAAAAAATGACATAGTTTTCAAAACATTTTTTTCTAGGAAAGGGAATGAAAAGTATCTAATAGACTTCTTAAATGCACTACTTCAAATAGAAATAGAAGAAATAAAAATTCAAGAAGAAGTAAATTTAGAAAAATTAAGTACACTAGAAAAAGGTGGAAGGTTGGATATTCAAGCAACCTTAGGTAATGGCTTAATAATCAACATAGAAATGCAGGTAGAAGACGAGCATAATATCGAAAAAAGAAGTGAAATTTATGCCTCTAAGACAATCTCTAGGCACTTCCAAAAAGGTGGAAAATATCAAGACTGTAAACAAGTAATAATGATAAATATATTAGATTTTAACTTGTTTGGTTTTGAAGAATATGTATCAAATGCAATAATTGTGCTAGATAAACATAGAGATTATAAAATAGACAGCATAGTAGAAACTTATTACATAGAATTACCTAAATTTAGAAAATCCAAACCAAATATGAATAACAAATTAGACCAGTGGCTCACTTTTTTAGATGATGAAAATAAGGAGGAAATCGAAATGGCAGAAAAGAAAAACAAAATTTTAAAAGATGCCAAAATAGAATTAGGTTATTTAACAGGAGAAGAAGAAGTAAGAAGGCTAGCTGAACTAAGAGACAAGTGGGAATCTGATTGGAATAGTTCTATGGAATGGGCTAGAGTAGAAGGAAGAGCAGAGGGAAAAACAGAGGGAAAAGCAGAAGGAAAAGCAGAAAAACAAAGAGAAATTGCTAAAGCTATGCTAAACGAAAAAATACCTATAAAAGTAATTTCAAAAACAACAGGTTTAACAGAGGAGGAAATAGAAAAGATAAAAAATAACTAATTTCATCTTATGTTAAAGGTCAGTTTATGAATATAACTGATGGAAAGTATAAATGGTAAATAGAAATACAACTAAAAACTCCAAATATCTTAATAGGAAATAACAAAAGTAAGATAAAGGAGTTTTTTGTTGTCAAAAAATAAAATACAGAAACAAAAACAACTTAACAAAAATGTCGTGCTAATATAATATAGATACATACCATACATAATTTATAATGTATGAAAAACTAATGTTGTAGCATAAATTCCACACAAAAGGGAAAAATAATAAAAACAGATAGTGTAAAGTAATCTATGAAAAAATGAAATATGGGAATAATTTCCATAAACTATTAAAAAGTACATTGAAAAGTTGAAAATATACAGAAAAAAGACATGATAAAAATACTTCTACTGCTAGAATTGTAACGATATTGATAAATGCTTTGTCAAGGGTCACTTGCAAAGAAGAGTGCTTTTGACAAAGTATTTATCAATACGTTGTTAATCAATTAAGCAGAAGTAAGGATAAATATTAAGCCCAACAAACTTAGGTTGTTTGCTTAGACAAAATAATCTGTTGAGATAATTCAATTAAAATTTGCCACTTAGCTGGCATAAGTACAGCCTTTTCTAATTCCTTAACTTCATTTAAAGGTTTCCAATAAGTGTAAGAATGAGGTCTAAGAAAATTATAGTAAGCTACAAATAAGACTAAGTGGGTAGAAGCACCTTCATCAGAACCATAACCGTTGGTAACTCTGTACGAAAACTTAAAAGTACGATTAAGCCTTTCAATAATTTGTTTAAGCCAACGATATTCAGTAGAGACATCATCTTCATTAGTTAAACCGATAACTTGGGTAACAGAAAA
>CATLUC010000202.1 GCA_950059165.1 uncultured Clostridium sp. | reverse complement strand
TCATTGATTTTTTCTTTTTGTAATAGGGTTTGGGCTATTGCATCTAGCTTGTCCCTATGTTGTCTTAGTAGGCTTTGTGCATCATTGTAGGCTGTATCTATCAACATTTTTACTTCTTGACCTATTTTATCTCCTATGTTTTCGCCAAATAGTTGCATTTCATAAGGTTCTTTTCCTTGGAAGTCAATTGGTCCGAAGTACATCACTCATTCCATATTTTGTTACCATGTCTCTTGCTATGTTTGTTGCAACTTCTATGTCATTGCTTGCTCCTGTTGAGATGTCGTCTAATACTAATTTTTCTGCTGCTCGTCCACCTAATAGGGCAATTAGTTTTTCTTGCATTTCTGTTTTTGAAATATAGTATTTGTCTTCATCTGATTTGTACATTGTGTATCCACCTGCAACTCCTCTTGGTATAATAGATACTTCTTTTACATCTGTTTGTGTTGGTAAGTACCTACTAACTACTGCATGACCTGCTTCGTGATATGCTGTTAGTTTTTTGTCTTTTTCTGAGTATTCTCTTGTACGTTTTTCTAGTCCTACAGTTACTTTTTTTACTGCTTCTTCAATATCATTTTCTTCAATTGCTTCATGGTTATTTTTTGTTGCAATTATTGCTGCTTCATTTAAAATGTTAGCAAGTTCTGCACCTGTAAATCCTGCTGTATCTTCTGCTATGCTTTCTAAATTTACATCTTCTGATATTTTTTTGTCTTCTGAATGTATTTTT
This sequence comes from uncultured Clostridium sp., assembly GCA_950059165.1. Lineage (GTDB taxonomy): Bacteria > Bacillota > Clostridia > TANB77 > CAG-508 > CAG-269. The sequence goes on along the minus strand of CATLUC010000202.1, from coordinate 977 downwards.
AATATTTCTAGTCTTCCTTTTAAGTCAGGTGTTGGAATAGTAATTTGTCTGTCAAACCTTCCTGGTCTTAATAGAGCTTTGTCTAGCATTTCTGGTCTATTTGTTGCTGCTAGTACTATTATTGTTTCCTCAGAACTAAAACCATCCATTTCTACTAATAGTTGGTTTAAAGTTTGGTTATTTTCTGTTTCAGCTCCACTATTTGAAGTTCTTCTAGAACCTATTGCATCTATTTCATCTATAAATACAATACATGGTGCTAGTTTTCTTGCTTTTTCAAATAGTTTTCTAACACGAGAAGCTCCAAGTCCTGCAAACATTTCAATAAATTCTGAACCACTCATTGAAATAAATGGTACATCTGCCTCTCCTGCAATTGCTTTAGCTATTAATGTTTTACCAGTACCTGGTTTTCCATATAATAAAACTCCTTTTGGAATTTTAGCTCCCATTTTGGTAAACTTTTCTGGTTTTTTTAAAAATTCTACAATTTCGACTAGTTCTCCTTTTTCTTCGTCAAGACCTGCAACATCATCAAATTTTACTTTTGTTTTTCTTTGGGTATCATCATATACTTTACCTTTTTCTCCTAAACCTTGCATTTTAAATATCATAACAAATAAAGCAAGCATGATTAGAGTTGGTAAGAAAGATATAATAAATGCTGGAATTTGAGAAAGCATACTTTTTGGTTTTTGTATTAACTCAATTTCATTACCTTGAGCTACTTTTTCTTGTACTAACCCTATAAAGCTTTCTGTATTAGGAACAATAGATTTTTTCTCTTCTTCTATATTTTTTTGCTTTACTTTAACAGATGTACTTCCTACTGTCATTTCAATTTTTTCTATGTTTCCATAAGATAATTCTTTTATTAAATCTGTATAAGCAAGTGTATTTTCATCTTTTTTATCATTATCTTTCATATAAAATAAAATTAATCCTGCTAATAATACTATTAAAACTAATAAAATACC
>CATLUC010000201.1 GCA_950059165.1 uncultured Clostridium sp. | reverse complement strand
ATTGAACAAGAAACAGAATTAAAACCAACAGGAATATATGCATCATTAGTTGGAAGTACCTTGAAGTTCTATACTACTCAAGAAGCAGCAGAAGCTTCTAGTGGAAAAGTTTATGAAAATGTACAAGGGAAAACATTTACACGTGATAATACAAATGGTGTAGAAGCACCTAATACGCCATGGTTTGCAGACGCAGATAAAATAGCAGCAGTAGAATTTGTAGATGAAGTTGCACCAGAATATATGGCATACTATTTTAGTGATTTAAAATCATTACAAACTGTAAATATGGAAAAAGTAAAAACAATAAATGTAAATAATATGTATGGAATGTTTTTAAATTGTGAAAGCTTAAGAGAAATTAACACAAAAGGATTTGATACAAGAAATGTAGAAAACATGGGTTGGATGTTTTTAAATTGTAAGAGTTTAACAAATTTAGATGTAACAGGATTTGACACTAGCAAAGTAACTAATATGGAGGTTATGTTCAATGGTTGTAGTAGTTTAGGTAGCTTAGATGTGTCAAGATTCGATACAAGTAATGTAACAACCATGAGATCTATGTTTGCTAATTGTTCAAATTTGACGACAATAGATGTATCAAATTTCAATACAAGTAATGTAACTAATATGACTACAATGTTTTTTGCATGCAAGGGTTTAATAACTTTGGATTTGTCAAGTTTTGATACAGGAAAAGTAACAGAAATGTTTCAAATGTTTAATACGTGTCAGAGCTTAAAAAATTTAAATTTATCAAGTTTTAATACATCTAATGTTATTAATTTTAGAGGAATGTTTTCTAATTCTTCTAAAATAGAAACGCTTGATTTGTCAAGTTTTAATACAAGAAATGCAACTAATATGCAAGGAATGTTCACATATTGCAATAATTTAAGTACAGTCTATGTAGGACAAGATTGGGTATTAGCATCAGAACATTCAAATATATTTCTTGGTTGTAAAACATCAACTACAACATTAAAGCAAAATTAGAGAAATTTTTAGAATATTTACTGAAATAGTACGTAGTTAAAAAAGAATTTTTTGCAGATATTACTAATATTAATAAACAAAGACGTCACAAATGTGACGTCTTCTTATCATGGCACTTTTGTGCTTATTTCTCGCATTCGCAAGGTTTTTCAGGCTTTTCACATTCATCATGTTTATCATTTTCGATAAAACAATCACATTTGTCGCATTTATCGCCTTTTAAGCATTTACCTTCATGATGACATTTAGCACAAATTTTTATTTTCTTTGTATCATTTACCCAAATTTGAAGTGCATATTCTTTACCAGGGCAAAGTGGTCCAAATACGAATTCGCCTTCTTTATCAGTAAAAGTATGGCCAATAGGTCTTCTTTCTTCTTTACCATGTTCACAAACAACTTCCACTAATTTAACAACAGCATTACATACAGGTTCTTTAAAACAATTTTTAACAACTCCATAAATTACGTCACGATTGTCTTCTGGTAAAGTTATATCTAAATCAAATTGTTTTCCTCCTGAAATTACGCCATCAACATCAAGAATTGGACAAAAAGGTTTTTTATTATCCATTTCCATTACTATCATTCCTTTCTCAAGGCACAACTTGGTTGGAAAAGAATTAAATTTTGGCTAGGAAAACAAGTTTTAAATTTATGAGGCGTACTGATTGTACGTTGATTAAATTTAAAATGAAGTTTGACAACGCCAAAATTGTAATTATT
>CATLUC010000200.1 GCA_950059165.1 uncultured Clostridium sp. | reverse complement strand
ACAAGTATATGCAGATGAGGCAATTTCAGGAACACAAGATTATAAAAGAAGCGATTTTATGAAAATGATACATGATGCATTAAATGGAAAGTTTGATTTATTACTAACAAAATCAATTTCAAGATTTGCAAGAAATACAGTTGATACATTATCTTATGTACGAAAGTTAAAAGAAAAAAATGTTGCGATACTATTTGAAGAAGAAAACATCAATACACTTGAAATGAGTGGAGAATTACTATTAACTATATTAAGTTCAGTAGCACAACAAGAAAGTGAAACAATATCATCACATGTAAAACTAGGACTAAAAATGAAAATGCAAAGAGGAGAATTAGTAGGATTTCATGGATGTTATGGATATGACTATGATAAATTAACAAAGACATTAACTGTAAATGAAGAAGAGAAAAAAGTGATTCAATATATTTTCGGAAGATATGTACAAGGTGCAGGAACCACAATGATTGCAAAAGAATTAACTCAAGCGGGAATACCAACAAGAAGAGGTAATCCAATATGGTGTGAAACAGTAATAAGAAAAATTATCAAAAATGAAAAATACAAAGGAGACTTATTACAAGGCAAAACATTTACAGTAGATCCAATTACTCATAGAAGATTAGAAAACATGGGAGAAGAACAAAAATACTTAATAGAGAAAAATCATGAAGCAATTATTGATGATGAAACTTGGGATAAAGTTCAAGAAATCTTGCAAAAAAGAAGTGAAAGCTACAATAAAGGCACAAGAAATGGAACATTTAGAAGAATGTATGCTTTTAGTGGAATAACCTATTGTGCATTTTGTGGAAGGTTAGTTACTAGAAAAAATTGGGTAAGTTCAACCAAAAATAAAAAAGCATGGTATTGTTCAACAGCAATAAAACAAGGTAGAAAATATTGTAGAGATAGCAAACCAATACCAGAAAAAGTAATAGAAAAATGTTTTTTAGATGCTTATAGAGTTTTATGTGCAGATAAAGTTACCATCATTAGAAACTTTATGGAAAAGGCAGAACCAATATTACAAGAAAATAATACCAAAGAAGAAATTGAAAAACTAAATATACAAGAACATGACTTAAAAGAAAGACTAAAGAAATTATTAGATTTAAAGTTGGATAATACAATTACAGAAGAAGCTTTTAAAGAAAAAAATCATGAGATAGAAAGAAAAATAAGAAACATTCAAAAACAAATAGAAAACAAAGCTAGTACAGTAAATAAAGAAGATAACTTAAAATCTAAAGTGGAAGAAATTAAAAATCTTTTAAAAAGTCATAACATCATAATTGAATTTGACAGAGAAGTTTTTGATATATTAGTAGACAAAGTAATTATTGGAGAAATTGATGAAAAAGGAAATAAAAATCCATATGTAATTAGTTTTATCTTGAAAGGTAGCAAAAAGACTGATAGTTATGAATTATCAGAAGAACTAGAAAAGAAAGTAAAAAAGAAAAGCATAAAGCCAATAAGTATAGAAGATAAAAATGTGATATGTGAAATAAAAAGCTTTCAAAAATTAAAGATATTTGAAAAAGATGAAGATTTGTTTAGAACCAAAAAACAACTTGAATATATCAAGGTAAAAGTAATAGCAGATTATGAGAAAGACATTTCTTCCAATATAGCGAATTAGCAAAATTTAGGCAATTTTTCATAGCTTTAAGATACATACCACAGAAATTGAATATAAAGCGATAATTAGTTCTTAACAAAGAATTAA
>CATLUC010000199.1 GCA_950059165.1 uncultured Clostridium sp. | reverse complement strand
TATATAAATTTACTAGATAATCCTAAAATTGTGGAATTATTTGAGCAATCAATTTCAACAGAAGAAAAATTTACCCAGTTAAAATGGATATTAAATGTTGATATAGACCTTAATTCTACAATAATATTTTTTGATGAAATTCAATTGAGTGAAAAACTAATTAGCAATTTAAAATATTTTTGTGAATCTGATAAACCATATAAAATCATATGTGCAGGAAGTTTGCTTGGAGTAAAAATAAATCGTTTTCACTCATCTTTTCCAGTAGGAAAAGTGAGAATGATTTATATGTATCCTATGGATTTTGAGGAATTTTTAATGGCGACTTCTGTTAATGGTATTATAGATGAAATACAAAAATGTTATAATAATATGGAACCGATAAGTGAACCATTACATGAAAAGTTATTGAAATTATACAGATTATATTTGTGTATAGGAGGTATGCCACAAGCTATAGAAAATATCATAGAAGTTAATCAAGACATTTTTAAATTTGACAAAGAAATCATTAGTAATATAATTGAATCATATTTAAATGATATGAACCAATACATTTTTAATAATACCGAAAAATCAAAGATAGAAGCAATATATAAATCAATACCTTCACAATTAGGAAATACAAGTAACAAATTTCAATATAGTAAAATAAATTCAAATGCTAGAAGTAGGGACTATGAAAGTTCATTGCAATGGCTTCTTTCAAGCACTATGATATATAAATGTAATTTGTTAAGAACCATTCAAATTCCACCAAAGGCATATTGTGATGAAGAATATTTTAAGCTATATTTAAGTGATATTGGATTATTAACAACATTACTAGAAATTAATTATACAGATATACTTTTAGATAATGATTTTATATATAAAGGCAATATTGCTGAAAATTACGTTGCTCAAACATTTGTTAGAAATGGAATTAGTTTATATTACTGGAAGTCAAAAAGTGATGCAGAGGTTGATTTTATATTATACAATGAAGATGGATTAATACCAGTAGAAGTTAAGGCATCAGATAATGTAATGTCAAAAAGTTTAAATATATATGTTAAACAATATAATCCCAAATATGCTATAAGGATTTCTAGTAAAAACTTTGGGTATGCAAACAATATAAAATCTATACCTCTATACGCAACATTTTTGATAAAATAGACGCCAAAGTAAAAATCACCCAACTTAATATTTTTGTAACACAATTGTAACACAATCGTAAATTAGCACGTAAAGAACGACAGACACATTGAAAACACCGAAGTACAAGGATTTGACAAAGCTTTTTCTTTTTTGACAATTTTTGCAAGAGATGCTATAATCGACCTATCTTGAATAAGAGGTGATTACATGATTTGTCGTACAGATATTGCAAATTTAAAAACAGACATCGTAGAAAAGGTAGGTCAAAAGATAATTGTAAAAGGTTCTTTAGGAAGAAGTAGAGCCTTTGAAAAAGAAGCTACAATAGAAAAAGCATATCCAAATATTTTCGTAGTAAAATATGAAGAAAATGATAGAAATGTTACTTATAGTTATACAGACATATTAACAAGAACAGTAGAGGTAGAGGTGTTTGATGGGGATTCTTATTCACCACTAATACCACCACCAGTAGAAAACAAAAGAAAAAAAGTAGAAGTTTAGGCGTAAAACGGAGATTGTATTTACAATCTCCGTTTTAAAATGCATTTATCTGCAAACAATTGACTTTTATGTAAATTTGTTATAAAACCTGAATCCGTGAATTAGATTGTGGAAAATATCTTGAAAGTATTGATATAGTAAT
>CATLUC010000198.1 GCA_950059165.1 uncultured Clostridium sp. | reverse complement strand
TAATGGGTCAAATTTTCGAAAAGGAAATCATAATAATCTCTACTTCTGTATCGCGAACGCAGTTCGCATTTTTTATATGCATAGCGACTTTATTACGCGGATACAAATCGCTGTGTAAAAAATGATTTTTCACAATATAAACAATAAGAAACAGCGCAGCGCTTTTAGAAATATATTAATACTCCTATTCTATTTGACACAAAATGGAAAAATCATAGCTAAAAAATTAATTATTGTTTATTACATCGTTCAAGTATTTCAGAAAAATAGAAACCTCTTTCTAATATCCAATAAATCAGATAATTGTGAAACTTCGAAAGCTTCTCAGACTTAGCTTTTTCAAGTCGGGCTTCCGATTCTGCGGCAGAATATATTTTAGATTGCCAATGTTCCCGATCACCTTGCCTCCTTTATAGATGGTACCTCGTATAAAATGGTTGTCCAAAACGCCCCTCACATAGTATCCGCACTGTGGATTTGCATAAATCCGGTAAGCATATTGCTCAGCCAAATATAAATTTGGTGAGATAGTTTCACAATCGCCTTTCAAATAAAATAAGTAAAGCGTGTTTAAAAAATCGTCAAATAGAACTGCAAAATAATTACAAAATAATTACAACCAATGAATATTTTTTAAACACGCAAGAAATAATAAATAATAGAGAAAACTAAAATGTTTCACGTGAAACATTTTAATTTCTCAGTTTTCCGACCAAGACAAATCTACTATCATTTGTCTGAGAAGCACAGGTGCTAAGAGTAATAAAAGAATCTCCAAATTCTGCTGTCATTCCCGTATCATACAATGCTCTATCCATGACATTTTTATAAAAATACTCAAATTGCTCTTGATTTTCTGCCTGGTAAAACTCATAGTATTTAAAATCTTCTTCCTCATCATATAATTTAATTTGAAATGCAGCCATAATATCATAAATACGAATCTCTGAAAATGTATAAAAATATATTTCAGAATGTTCTTTAAAATATTCTTCGCTTTGAAATTTATCTAATGTACCGAACATAGCGCCGTCTTTCATATTATGTCCATATACAATAAAATTTGTTTCCAAAGAATTGATATCAACAAAATCTTTCACAAATAGACAACCATATTTATTCTTCTTTCCATAAAAACTATGTTCCAGATAATAATCATTATCCTCCGACTGCATCACAGGATAATCAATTTCTGTTCCATCAATTGTCAGCCATCCTCTGAGATCCGGATTTATCTGATAAAGTTCCATATATTGATCCAAAAAATGAAAATCGGCTGACTGTGAATGCTTCTTATCATTATGACTGATCTCTGTATCATTTGTTCCTGCAATTTCCCGTAATTTCTGCTGCTGTACCTTATGTTCAGATATAAAATATAAGTCGCGAACAATCTGAAACATACAAACTGCCATAATAATAAGAAGCATTATTCTTACAATACGAAATTTCTTTTTATTTCTCATAGATACCTTTCCATCTAACGTCCCACTTTTTTGCCAGATGATAATATCCTAATACAAAAAATATCGCCGCACATGCTAACATTCTGCGCACGCTTTTTCCTTTCTCAGCCCATGAAAGCAGCTGACCAATTATTTTATTTTTTCTTGCTTCAGGCGTGACAGCAGAATCACAGAGATCCTTTTCTGTATTAAAACAGATGAACAAATACGTAAAACCGGCAATAATAAATATTATAATAGATACGCCTGTCTGTGTGGAATCACCTGTCTGCGGCTCTTCCAGAAGACTATTTACCGGAACATCATTTACCTGTACTGCTGTAGAAGTCGTCACTATATGATTT
>CATLUC010000197.1 GCA_950059165.1 uncultured Clostridium sp. | reverse complement strand
AATGTAACACCAAATTTTTCAGACAAGTCATGTAAGCCACTTTCGATTTCTTGACGTGTGAAATTACATTCTTTTAAATAGTCGTCTGGATAATCATTTAAATAGGTATAAAAGGCTAGTACAACTTCATAGTTTTGTAAATTCGTTGTATCTATATGGTATAATAAATTCTCTGCTTCATTTATTTTACCATTATCAACTAAATTTACTAGCCTTTTATACAAAAAATGGTTTTCGGTTTGCTCCTTATCTTCAAAAGTGTCAATACTTGCCGTTTCCTTATGAAGTACAAGTTTTGCCAGTAGTTTCGCAATATCTTTAATTATACGCATAAGATAGTCTTGTTCAATCATATATCTACCTCCAGCAAGTTTAATAAAGCTCCTTTTGAAGAAATAATCTAACGGTTACTTTATAACCGATTAGAAAAACAAATAAACTTAATACAAGAAGTATGAATGATAATAAATACAGGTCATTGCAATACATAAGTCTTTTCAGCGCATAAAAAGATAAAAATATAATACCCGTACCGATGCTATAAGCTATTACAGTAAGTATTTCTGAATTTTCACCATTATTTCCACAAAATTTATATAATAGAGGAATCAAAATGGAGCTTGAAATAAGACCAATCGAAGCACCCAGTAAACATAAAAAACCTTGAGTAATTACATCACTATTCATAGTAAAATGTATAACTCCGCCAAAAACAATGCTTATCAAAACACCGGTTAAACATAATAAAATTAATTCAAAATATTTTGAAAGAATTATCTGGCTTCGTTTAATAGGCATAGTTATGGCTAACTTTTCCCATTTTACGCCCCAGTCACTCTTAATGGTTGCCGATATGCAGGTGCTTAATAAAATTGTGGGGATTATCAAAATAATAGTAGCGTGATTTCTAATAATACAATACCCTATTAAAAATATAAGAATAAATAAATTTGTTTTTAGCGTGCCTTTTACTACTTGCCAGTCTTTGACAAATAAACCAATCATAATTTTTCTCCTTTCACATACAGCAACATAATTTCATCAAGAGTGGGGAAAGATATTTTTGCTTTAGGATATATCTGTAATAAACTATCACGGTCAGTTATTAAAACTTCTGTAATGTCTTCAACTGTCATATAAGCAAGAATATTTCCTTTTTCTAATTTAGGCAGTTCATTCTTTTTTAAATGCAAAATTCCAAAGGAGCTTAGTATGGTTTGCGTTGGTAATGAAAAAACTATTTTTCCTTGATGAATAAAGGTTATATCATCAGCTATTTTCTCTAAGTCACTTGTGATATGTGAAGAAAACAAAATAGAACGCTCTTTATTCCGAACACTCACCTTTAGAACATTTAATATTTCATCACGAATAATAGGGTCTAAGCCGCTTGTTGGTTCGTCCATGATTATGAGCTTAGGATTGTGTGCTAAGACAGTGGCGATTGACAACTTTGCTTTCATACCCTTTGAAAACTCTTTAACTATTTGTGTTGTGGGTAGTTTAAATTTTTCTACATAATCAAAAAAAGTTTTTTTATTCCAACTCTTATACACCTTTGATAGAATTTGAGAAATCATTTTTGCATTAAGGCAGTCGTGGTAGTTAAATGTATCAAATATTACTCCCAGCTGGTCGTATAGTTTTATGTTACTGTCGTTCATTTCTTGTCCCAAAAGTTTTACAGTGCCGGATTCCTTTTTGATTTGATTTAAGCATAAACTTATTATAGTGCTTTTGCCTGCGCCATTTTCTCCAATAAGCCCCATGATTTTACCTTTAGGTAAAACAAAGCTTACATGATCTAACTTAAAATGTTTATAAGTTTTTGATAGACCATAA
>CATLUC010000196.1 GCA_950059165.1 uncultured Clostridium sp. | reverse complement strand
CTACATTTTGTTGTAAATATGGTTCTTCTAAAACCTCATTATTTATAAAAACTTTCCCCTCTTTTATTTCTACATGTTCCCCAGGAGTAGCTATTACTCTTTTTATATAACTCCTTTTTCCTATTTCTAAAAAGTTATTTACAAACCACTTAGTTCCATTTTTCTCGTCATACTTTGCAATTGGATTACTTTGGTCTATTTCTTCTGCTGCATACATTATTTTTGAAGGTTCTTCAAATGTGATTATTTCCCCTCTTTTTGGTAATGCTTTAACAGTTCTTCCCCATCTACTTAACCACAGTCTTTCGTTTTCTACTAATGTTGGATACATAGATTCGTGTTGTACTATAGTTGGTGTTCCTATAAAATATCGAAATAACATTGCAAGTATCAGTGCAATTATAATACATGCTATCCATTCTAATATGTCTTTCGTTTTTTCTTTTATTTCCAATTTTATCTATCTCCTAATTTTATCGTCTATATTTTTTCACTTTACCATTATACATCAAATTTTGTAAGTTATCAATGGAAAAATAAAGATATATCAAAAAAATTATACACAATCATTACAATTTATTGATTGTGTATAATCTTTTTACTCTTTACGTATTTCTTTATATGAAGTTTAGTTTCGCTATTCTTCAAAATACATATTGTAAATATCTATATTACACCATGTAAAGCTACTAGAACCACTTGCACCCCATAATGCAAACCCTACTTGAACAGTATTATCACGTTTCTTTGCAGTAAAAGGTTGACGATATGTTTTGATTCCACCTGTATTGACTGGAAGTGTTAAATAATTTCCTGGAACACTGTAAGACTTTTCAGGAGGATCATAGTAAGAAATTACTCCTGTCCACGTATACATTATGCTTCCGTAAAATTAATTTTTGCACACGATTTGGTTCAGCACATGAAATATTTACTTGCAATACCATTGTCTTTGTTCCTTCTGTACAATTAACATCAAAGCCACCCACACAATGTGAATTAGGAGCACTTCTTGCAGCAATTCTTCTAAAACCATTTTGTTGGCTATGTCCCCCTGCTTCAGCAGACGAATGATATTTGGCTTTTCCATTTATAATTTGCCCATTTTTTACAATATAATTAGGTGTTTTAGTTTTTAATCGTGCTGATATTTCTTTTTCATTTCCTGCTTTATCTATAATTTTGACTACTATTAAATGTTCACTGTCTGTTTGAAGATTCGAAAAAGTATTTTTATTTGATTCTGTTATATCTGTAAAATCTCCTGAATCAATACTATAGCTATAACCAGCTATCCCACTAGGTTGCCCTTTTTCGCTTGCTTGGTCTGCAATTTCAATAACTGATACAGTAATAGAATTATAATTAGCAGTTGATGTAATTTTTCCTACTGGCTCTACTTTGTCAATATTAATTACATTTTTCGTTGCTGAACATACTACTTCGTATAATTCATTTACTAACCTTGCATAAATAGCTCCATTTGTTTCCATTATAATTGCTTGCCCGATAATTGTGCCATTTTTTCCCATCTGTTGAATACTGTAACAAATAATCTGTTATTTCTGTTGAAATTGCTACTTCTACATTCTTATTTGTCCAATTTTCTTCATCACAAATAAATTTAATATTGCTTTCTTCTAATTTAGGTATTTCTGTCTCTCCTTGTTTTCCAATATATTTTATTTCATTTTCTGTAATTTTATATACATATCCTTCTTTTGTTATAACATTTAAAGTTTCATCATTTTTTCTATTCAGTTCTACATCTTTTAATTTTTCTTCTTTTGGAATTTCTTTTTCAAACTCGTCCAAATATGTTTTATTACTCCAATTATTTAATATCTTGTCAGGTCGTAATCCGATTTCCT
>CATLUC010000195.1:969-1899 GCA_950059165.1 uncultured Clostridium sp. | reverse complement strand
GAATAAATTTATAATTTTTTTCTGGAATTTTAATCCATCCAATATTCGCAGGAATAATCTTTTCCTCTTCACAGATTTCAACTAATTTTGCTACAAAATTTAAAAGAATATCATCCCGAACCGTTTTTTTTTTTTTATTTATTCGTCCGCCTACCCCAGTTATTTTTTCTAACAAATACTCTGCCTTCCCTATCTTCCGCCTATCCAAATAAACCTCCTCATTTCTTGAGTTTACCAGCAAAAATAATTTGTAGAATCCGCTTCTTCCATCTGAACAAATCAACTCCTCAATCCCCTTAAAAAGGAAGTTTGTAATATTACACTCTGGCACCTTAACCAATGCATTTTTGGTATGAAGTTCCACCTCCCCCTGAGTTCCAAAACCTATTTCCAAATAATTCATTTTGGTAACTTCTTTCTTGTATTCCTGCATTTGATTTTTATTTTGCTCATAATCCAATTTCTCAGCATTTAGCAGTTTTTCTTTAAGGACAGCTTTTTCAATTTCCATCTGCCCCTCAGCCATTTTTTTTGAGATTTCCATGCGGTTTTTGATATCTTGTTCTTCCAGCCTCGCTCGAATTTCGCTATCCATCATGTTATCTTTTCTCCTTTCTCGTGCCCGGCTTTTTGACCTTTTGCAATTTTTTTTCTTCATAAATGCTGCTAAGGCAATAAAATTCCGAAAAAATTTCTTGGCAATCTCCAAAAATCCGGGCACATCTTTAATTTTTTTATTCGTTAGCGCTCACGATGGATTTATAATAACAAAAAATGCGCACCCCCCAAACTTTAAAGGATGCGCTGAAAATTTTTATTAAATTTGACTCTTTCTATTTCATATGATATAATAATAGATTAAACATATTTTTGTATCTATTTTCTTTCTCCATAACAGTATTTTCAAATATTACATTTTTATAGATAGAT
>CATLUC010000195.1:0-959 GCA_950059165.1 uncultured Clostridium sp. | reverse complement strand
TTTACTGTCATTTTCTTTTTTTAGTTTATTGTATATTTCCTTTTCTTTATCTTCATTATACGTATCCGTACAGTATATTTCATTATGCTGATACTTAGATTTATCTTCTTCAATATTATAGCAGGATTCTATCGTAAACCACCCCATTTTTTGTATATCTTCTACTAGATTGTCGTCTATGTTATTAGAATAAATATTATCTCCAAAGAATTGTTCAATATCTGATCTACTCACAGGCTCATAATGAATAGCATCAAATTCTAAAGAAAAGTTTTTGAGTTTATTTTTAATAATACGATGCTCAGCGTTGATATACATATTTCCTTCTTCTATAAATTTTTCTTCAAAACTAGAATAAACTAATAGTTTTCGGAAATCATCTAAGGAATATTCCTTCTTAATTCCTTCAATCCATTTTTCAATATCAAGTTTCTTTCCTTGTTCTTTGCTCATTTTCCAATATGTAACGACCGACAATTCTATAACTGTCCCTTGTATGCATCCATATTCCTGATTAATGTTTTTTAGCACATCTCTTAATATACATAATTGATCACGAGATATCTCCCAAAGTGTACTATGCTTATATAAAACCGAAATAGCAAAAAACACCTTTTTTAATAGTATTAACCTTGTCAATATATTTGGCATTTGCTCAATCTGGCTTAATAAAGTATTTGTTCCTATTGAAATATTTTTTATAAATTCACATCCTGCTTCTTCTGTAAATTTCCCATTTATAGTAAACTCTGTCACGAATTTAGATATAATATTGGCCACATTAAAATTAGTCATCTTTTCCCATATATAGTGTAATGGGATCTTTTTCTTTTTATTTAGTATTTTGATATATCCCAATAAATAATCAAAATACTTTTGAGATTCTTTTTCATGCCTTAAAAACTTTTGAAATTTTTCATTTGCCACGTATAAGAAATTCAATGGGGCAAAATCAGATT
>CATLUC010000194.1 GCA_950059165.1 uncultured Clostridium sp. | reverse complement strand
GAAAAATTTTCAAAATGGAGGAATTGAAAATGGAAAATAAAGAAGTAAAAGAAAATAAATATGGAATTGAATATACAAAAGTTGGAGACTATTATATGCCTAATTTAATATTAGAAAAAGAAAAAATTGTGCTAAACAAATATGGAAGAATGAGATTAAAATTTTTAAAAGAAAATAGAAAAGCAGAATATATGATAATGTTTACAAAAGGAACTTTAAACAAACATTTAAAAGAGATTCAAGAAACAGCACAATCAAGAATTGACATTATAATCGAACAACTAAAACAGCAAAATAATTTAACAGAAGAAATGAAAAATACAGACCAACTTTATTGGGTTAGTATGATGAATAATTTTAAAAGTACAGCAGAAGAAATTATACTAAAAGAACTAATATATGTATAAAAAATTACAGGTAGGAGCAAACAGACAAATGTATTGCCAAATTTAATGTCTATAAGTGTAGCGAGCATAGGTTTTGTGTTGCCACAAAACCGACAGCTTACGCTGAAAGGGGAAAATCTTCCCCTATAACCCCTACCTTATGAGACGAAAAATTTTAAAAAATAGATTGAAAATTGTATAAGAAAATTAAAAAATTTTAAGAAAAGTTTTATAGGAAAATACAACTAAAATTTATCAAAAAGGAAGTGAAAAATAATGAGGAATAGAACAATAGGAATTAATGTTAGAGTGAGTGAAAATGAAAAGAAAAAACTACAAAGGAATGCTAAAAAGAGTAACTTAAATTTATCATCTTATTTAAGAAAATCAGGATTGCAAAAAGAAATTTATTCAATACCAGATGAAGAACTTCGCAGAATTTACAACGGAATTGTTGAACTAAAAAATGAGTTTTCTTATATGAGTGATGAAGAAATAAAAGAGAAAATAACAAAAATGCAAAGTGATTTTTTAGATATTTATAATTACAAAAAAGATGGTGATGTGGATGGCAACAACGAAAATATGGGCAATTAAAGATAGCATATCTCGAGTAATAAGCTATGCAAAAAATCCAGACAAGACAACATTTTCAGATTTAAAACAAGTATTAAAATATGCAGAAAATGAAGAGAAAACTATTGATAAAAACGAAAAAACTATGTATGTAACAGGTGTAAATTGTAAAGCAGAAACAGCTTATGAAGAAATGACGCTAGTTCAAAATAGATTTGATAAATGTACAGGAAATGTTGCATATCACGCATACCAAAGTTTCAAAACAGGAGAAGTATCACCAGAATTAGCACACAAAATTGGAGTGAAACTTGCAGAAAAGATGTGGAGTGAATATCAAGTTGTAGTTGCTACACATTTTAATACAGGCACATATCACAACCATTTTGTAGTAAATTCAGTTAATATGTTTACAGGTAAAAAGTTTAATTGTAACAAAGGAGCATATTATCATTTCAGAGAGTTATCAGATGAACTGTGTAGAGAATATGGACTAACAGTAATTGAAAAGCCAACAGGAAAAACACCAAGAAGTATATATTTTGCAGAAAAACGAGGAGAGCCAACAAAATATAATGTAATAAGACAAGCTATTGATGAAGCAATGCAAATGTGTATAAATTATGGGCAGTTTAAAAAGATAATGCTTAAAAAGGGTTATATTATCAATGATGATTATAATAGAAAATATCCAACGATTCGTTCAATAAATGATAAACAAGCAGTAAGAATGTATCATTTAGGAGAACAATATTTGCCAAAGAACATTGCAAACAAAGTTGAACACAATCCGTATTATTATCAAAATAGATATATGGAATTTATACACCCTAAAAAGAAAAAGCAAAAATATAGAGTTTACAAGTATAAAGGTAAATTCAAAGATGTTAGTAAAATGAGTGGAATTGATGTGCTATTTTTACTGCTATTTCATTTATTAGGACTACTACCCAAACGA
>CATLUC010000193.1 GCA_950059165.1 uncultured Clostridium sp. | reverse complement strand
TAAATATGGGACTAATTGATTTTATTAATAAATTTAAGAAAATGAAGATGGATATTAAATATGCAAAAATATTAAATGGGTATAGTCCCATTTTTTCACAGTTTGGTCAGGATATATATGCTAGTGATGTTGTGCAACAAGCTATATCGTGTTTGGTAACAGAATTAACAAAAGTAAATCCATTTCATATTAAGAAAAATGGTAGTGATCTAGTTCCAATTGAAGATAGTGAAATACAAAGGTTATTAGAACAGCCAAATGAGCGTATGACACAGACAGATTTTTTTGAAAAAGTATATTGGCAATTATTCTTAAATTATAATGCTTTTATTATACCTACATACTATAAGGATGCAAAAGGAAACAAAAAATATACTGGTCTTTATCCAATACAACCAACTAATGTTACTTTCTTACAAGATTCATCAGGTAGTTTGTTTATTAGATTTTCATTTATGAATGGATATGAAACAGAATTAAGATATTCAGATGTAATACATATTAGATATCGTTATTCAATTAACGAATTGATGGGTGGCAATGAATTCGGACAACCTGACAATAAGGCATTACTTAAAACATTAGAATTAAATAATACTTTATTGGAAGGAGTGGCAAAGGCATTAAAAAGTTCTTTTTCTATCAATGGTGTTATTAAATATAATACCTTAATGGATGATGGAAAAATGGAAAAAAATATCAAAGAAATTGAAACAAGACTTGCTAATAATGAGAGTGGTTTTCTGCCATTAGATATTAAAGGAGAATATATACCATTGCAAAATAAAATCCAATTAGTAGATGCTACAACACTAAAATTTATTGATGAGAAAATCTTAAGAAATTTTGGTGTTCCTCTTCCAATTCTAACAGGTGATTATACAAAAGCACAGTATGAAGCATTTTATCAGAAGAGTTTAGAACCAATAATAAAAAGGACTGGAGAGTCTTTTTCAATGACATTATTTACAGATAGAGAAAAAGGATTTGGAAATAAAATTTTATTATATCCACATGAATTAATCTTTATGGATACAAGTCAAAAAATAGAGTTGTTTGATGTGCTAGTTGATAGTGCAAGTTGTTATAAAAATGAACTTCGTACAGCATTTGGAATGAAACCACTTAAAGAACTAGCTGGGCAAATTGCTATGTCTAGTAATAAATCTAATGCAGAAAACAATAAAGTCAAACAAAATGAAAACCAAAATAATAATGGAGGTAAAGAAGATGAAGAATGAGTTAATTAGAAGAAATTACGATTTTGAAATTAGAGCAGAAAAAGATGAAAAAAGAGGAAACATAATTGTAGGTAGACCAATTGTCTATGATAGTAAAACTGACATTGCTGGAATGTTTTCAGAAGTAATTGAAAAAGGAGCCTTGAAAAAGACCAATCTAGAAGATGTTAGATTTTTAGTAAATCATGATCAATCTAAAGTGCCATTAGCAAGGTCAAGAAGGAATTCAAAGAATTCTACAATGCAATTATCAGTAGATGATGAAGGAATGGAAATTCAAGTAGAATTAGATACAGAAAATAATACAGAAGCTAGAAACCTATATAGTGCTATTGAACGTGGAGATATAACAGGTATGTCTTTCATGTTTGGAATAGATGATGAAGAATGGGAAAATCTTGATAGTGATTATCCTACAAGACACATTAAATCGATTTCGACAGTTGTTGAAGTAAGTGCGGTTACATTTCCTGCTTATGAGGATACTTCAATATCTGCTAGAGATAAAAGTGTGGTGGAGACTGCACGCATAGCGGTGGAGACTGCTAGGAGTGGAGAGGTGGACACTTCTTCAAATAAACTAGAGCTAGAAAAGCTTAAAATAAAATATTTATTAGGAGGATTTTAGATATGAAAAAATTTTTACAAAAATTAATTGAAAGAAAAAGACAAGAATTAAAAGCA
>CATLUC010000192.1 GCA_950059165.1 uncultured Clostridium sp. | reverse complement strand
TTGGCTCATTTTTTATAGGATACACAATAACAGCAGGTGTAGCAGCATTGATTTATGGATTTTTATTGTATAAAAAGGAAGAAGATACTTTTACACAAAAACAATTTACAATAAGGCTTATTTTAACAAGTATATTAGTTACAGTAATTGCAAATATTGGGCTAAACACTTTATGGATAAGCATTACAACAGGTAAGGCATTTATGGTATTGATGTCAGCTAGAATTGTAAAAGAATTGATTATGATACCTATAAAAGTAGTTACAATACTTTTCTTAGAAAAAGTTACAAGAAAGCCATTTAACAAATATTTGAGGAGCGAAAATGATTAAATTAGAAAATGTATCATACCACTATAAAAAGGAAAGCAAGATTTTAAAAGATATCAATTTAGAAATTAAAGAACAAGAAACAATTGTTATTATGGGTAAAAATGGTTCTGGAAAATCAACTTTAGGAAAGCTAATTGCAGGGATTATTAAACCTAAATCGGGAAAAATTTTATTAGATGACTTAGATATGTCAAACAAAGAGAACAAGGATAAAATACGCAAAAAAATAGGTATAGTATTCCAAAACCCAGAAAATCAAATTATCTTTAATAAAATAGAAGATGAACTTTCCTTTGCATTAAAAGGCTTAAAAAAAGAAGAAATACAAAAAAGAATTAAGCAATCACTAAAAAAAGTTCATATGGAAGAAAACATGGAACAAGATTTGTATGAACTATCTTTGGGGCAAAAGCAAAGAATTGTTATTAGTGAGGTTATTGCAAGGCTTCCAAAATATATTGTATTTGATGAGCCAACTACAATGATTGACAGCAAAGGAAAAGAAGAAATATACAAAATTGTAGAGGAATTAAAACAAGAAAACTATACAATTATATATATTACAAATATGGCAGAAGAAATATTTTTAGCAGATAGAATATTGATTTTAGAAGATGGAAAAATTGTAGAAGAAATAACTAGACATGAATTATTAGATAAATTAGATGTCTTAGAAAAATATGACATAAAAATTCCAATGCAAATAGAATTATTACAAGAACTAAGAAAAAGTGGAATTGAAATAAACTTAGAAAATTATTCTGTTCAAGAATTGGCAAATAAATTAAAGGAAATTATAAAAAAATGAAAAATGTAATTTTATTTTTAAGTTTTATTTTATATGCAGGCATTATCTTTTTTATCAATAACAGTATGGTTTTATGGTTAATATTAGCAATTAACTTTTTAGCTATGCTTGTTTTTAATGTAAAACTAAAAGGAGCTATTCAAAACTTATTAAAAATAATGCCTTTTATTTTACTTACTGTAATTATTAATTGCATTTTAGATAGCTATAAATATGCTTTTTTTATAGGTATTAAATTGATGCTTGTATGTAACATAACTTATACATATTCAAAAACAACAACTGTAAGGGGAATTGCAAGTACAGTAAAACTTTTGTGCAAGCCATTAGAAATTATAAAAGTTAATCCAAATGAGATAGAGTTAATGGTATGTATTTCTTTATCTATGTTACCAATATTAAAGCAAGAATGTAATAGCTTGAAAGTTGCTTGTTTGGCTAAGGGAATGGAACTTAATATTAAAAATATGAAAATTGTACTTAGTAAATTGGTTATATCTATGATGAAAAGAGTAAATGATATAGAAGAGGCAGTAATAGAAAAAGGATATGGGGAAATATAGTTATTTTATAGGCTAATGTTTAAATGAAAAACATAGTCTTTTTTTTATTTTACAAACATATTCTTTTTAAAGAAACAGGTTATAAAATATTACAGTAAGGAGAAGATAACGATAATGGGAATTTTAGAAATTTTTTTATTAGGCTTAAGCCTAGCAGCAGATGCTTTTGCAGTAGCAATTTGCAAAGGTTTATCAATGAAAAAAATCAATTGGAAAAAAGCAATTATAATTGCTATA
>CATLUC010000191.1 GCA_950059165.1 uncultured Clostridium sp. | reverse complement strand
CTGTAAATCTGTTCTCATTTGAGTACGAAGGTTCGAATCCTTCCCTGCCCACCAAGACGAGTTTTTGTCGAACTCTCTATAATACTTGATATAACTTGATTTCAAGATTATAAGAATTTGACAACACAAAAACTTTAAACCGTTTCAAAAAATGAAGCGGTCTTTTTTTGACCAAAAGTCTTGAAAGAAGGAGGTTTTTGTGGTATTATGTTACATATAATTAAACAAGAAATCAATATGAGTAAAGAGTTACTCTCTAGAATTGAATGGACTTGCAAAATGAAAAAGGTAAAACCAGAAATTATAAATGGTTGCCTAAGAATTGTGGAACATACCAATTTAGCGTATGTGGAGCCACACCGAGTAATTATTAAAGATAAGTTATATTTATTCTTTAATGAACAAGATTACTTTTACATAGATAGTTTGGAAAATAAATATCCACTATCAAAATTTAATGAAAACATAGTGTAGCAAGTCAAAGCATTGATATTTTAGAGTTTTTAAAAATTGTACTATATTGATTTATTAATTGTATTTAAAAATAAGAAAATAGAGATAGTTAAAACAATAAATAAAAACTTTAAAGTGTCAATATAGTCAAATCTATGCTATGTGGCACTTTTTTTAGTGCCTTTCTAAAATTCATTAAATAAGAAAAAGGAGGTAATTTTGTAATGAATGAAGAAAGGAAAGTAGCAGGAATTTATATTCGTGTTAGTACAGAAGATCAAGTACGTGAGGGATTTAGTTTAGGAGAACAGGAGGAAAAGTTAAAACAACTTTGTAAGTATAAAGATTATAAAATCTATAAAGTTTACAAAGATGCAGGAATTAGTGCAAAAAATATGTCTGAAAGACCTGCCTTTCAGCAAATGCTAGAAGATATGAGAGCAGGTAAAATCAATTATATTGTAGCCTATAAACTAGATAGAGTTACGAGGTCTGTAAGAGATTTAGAAGTTTTAATTTCAGAGCTAGAAGAACATCATTGCTATCTCGTTTGCGATAGAGATGAGTTTACATCTTTTTATGACAAAGTGTTTAAATCTGCGAATTTATAATAAATAGTTACTTGTTTGTTTTGATCAATTTCAATTTTTTCAATTAAGCTATTTAGCATATAAGCAGTAATGTTTTCTTTCTTTAAAAAGTCTTGTATTATTTTCTCATAGTCAACAACATTTCTTTCAAATTTGACAGTATTTAATTCTTCCAGTTTTTTAGTTTTAGAATCTCTTTCATTAACTTTTTTCTCGTACATTCTTGAAAAATCGTTGTCATTGATAAGACCTTTTAATTTATCTTCATATAGTTTTTCTATTTGAAAATTTAAAACTTCAATAGCTTTTGCTAAATTACTTTTTTCTTTGTTTAGTTCAATTTCATTTTGAACATTATTAGTGCTATCATCAATAATTTGTTTACATTTCTTTTCATCTAAATATTTTCTACATATATTTTGTACTTCTTCAATAACTGCATTTTCTAGCTTTGTATAATTCATACAATGAGGAGTACATAGTTTTAGTTTTGGTAATGATTGATATGTTCGACAATGCAAGTAAATTTGAGTGAAGTTACCATTTTTATAGTGAGATGTACCAGCTCCTAATGTCTTGCCACATTCTTTACAATATAATAGTCCTCGTAATAGTAAATTTAATGATTTTGTTCTAGTCTTATCTCTACTTTTTAAAAGTTCTTGAACTGCATAAAACTTTTCCTTATCAATGATAGGTTCATGAGTATTTGGAACAATGATCCAATCTTCCTTTTTGTTATGAACAGGTTTCTTTAATTTGTAATTGATTTGTGTTTGCTTTCCTTGTACCATATTTCCAATATACATTTCATTTTTAAGTATTCTTCTAATAGTATCTGTTTTCCAAAGTGAAGAAAGTCTATACTCTTGTCCCATTGTTTGAGAGGGAGTAGGTATATGCTCATCATTAA
>CATLUC010000190.1 GCA_950059165.1 uncultured Clostridium sp. | reverse complement strand
AAACTCCACATTTGCACTTGATTTTTTTGCCTGTTGTTCACAAAAAAGATAAAAATGGCAATGATATTGATAAATTGGCTTGTAGTGAATTTTGGAAAGAAAAAGACAGTTATAGAAGATTACAAAATGCTTTTTACGATTACATGGTATCACATCATTTTAAACTAGAAAGAGGTTTGCCAAAAGAAGAAACTAACAGACAACATTTAGATTTAAAGGAATTTAAGCAAATAACAAATTTTGAAAACACAAAAGAAACATTAAAGAACATCAAATTAGAATTGCCAGAAGTACCAGATATTAAGGATTTCAAACGATTATCTTTCAATAGAGATGAAAAGATTTTAGAAGAAATTATAAAACCAAAAGATGAGGTTATAGAAAAATTATATCAAGCTAATGTTACTTTACAAGAAAAATTATCAAGACAAGCTAATATTATTGATGAGGCTGAAAAGTACCAAAAAGAAAGAAATTCTATAATTGCTGGTAATAGAGAACTTCATAATCAAGTAAACAATATTAAAGCAGAATATAAGGAAAAGGAATTTGATATTGAATGGAAATATAAAAGTAAAATTAAGTCTTTAGAAAAAGAAAATAACCATTTACACAAAATAATAGATAAATTCTATGAAACTGTTGATAAATTTATAATTTGGATTTGTCATAAATTTGGAATTGGAGAATCTAAAGAATTAGTTAGAGATTTTGAAAAAGAAACTTGTACTTTTATTAATCCAGTAAAACAGCTTAAATATGAAGAACGAGAAAAAGACTGGGATTTAGAGAAATAAAATTTGCAATTTTATGTAAAATATGCTATACTTTAATTAGTTATCTATTGTACCCAAAGGGAACTATTTAAAATCTCGGAGGGTATGCCTCCGAGTAATACAAGGAGGAATATTTATGGCAATTACATTACGCACCGAGTTATACGAAACAGCTCAAAGAGTAGCAGAAAAAAAGAAACTTGAAGCTGAAAAACATCGCAAGTTAGTGGAGGAACATTTGAAAGAGTGTTGCATGAAAGCTGCATCAGATGGAGAGTTTAGAGTTCTTATTCCTATATGGCCATTTGAAGATGGCACTGTACTTACAGATGAGGATATAAGAGTTTTTGCTCGGGATTATAATTTAGATTATACTCCACGCGAAGGACTTGATTTGCCAGTCCTTTCTTGGAACAAGTAGTAGTTTCTGAATGCGTAAGTAAAAGAACTAACACTTTGAAATTTAAAGGGTTAGTTCTTTTATTTACTCCTTATTTTCTCTAAAATCAATTGATAAATCTTTCTATGCTACTTTTATTCCTGTATTTTTTACTTCTACTACAAAAGGTGTTTCATCATTTTCATAATCTGCAACTGTTATAATATGTGGCTCTATTCTATAATCTATTCCTTTTCTTAATATCATTAATTTTACTTCTTCATCAAATGTATCTGTTTTTATATCATCTGTAATTACTGCTATATCAATATCGCTATCTTTATGTTCTGTTCCTTTTGCATAAGAGCCAAATAATATTATTGCTACCACATCATAGTTTTCTTTTACAACGGCAATATATTTATCTACTATTTCTGCTATTTCTTTGTTTATTTCTACTTTAACATTATTTCTAACCATGCTTTTACCTCCTTAATTTTATTTATTTGTTCTTCTGTATATTCATCTGTGCATTTATTGTAAAATGCTCTTTTATAATCATCATATCTTGTACTTAAATTAAATGTTGTTATCTCATTTAAAGCCACTTCTTGTTCTTCTGTTAATTCTAGATTCAATTTTTCTGCTAAATATAATAAATCGTGAGTTTTTGGAGCATACGGAGCTCCTTTATTATTTTTTGCATAAAGTGCCTTTAATAGTTTTTCTATAACCATTTGTCCAAAAAATAGACAATATGTATTTCTATTTTTCTCTTTTAAATCAAGCATTACATTATAATCTTCATCAGCACTTTCAATCCAATAATT
>CATLUC010000189.1 GCA_950059165.1 uncultured Clostridium sp. | reverse complement strand
CTAATTTTTATCAAAAAAGATTTTTACCCATAGACACAAAATTTTTTACAGCCTCCTTCAGGACAAAAAAGACCTACCAATAGTGAGTTTATTGCCGGAGTAGCGGACAGAGTCCGTTTGGATTATGAGGGCAGTATCCTTGTATCATAATGTGATTTAGAAATAAAAAACACCTTCAAGGCTTGGCGCGGTTTGCTTTGAGGGTGTTTTTATGTCAGCGCACCGATGTCATAGATCGGGTACTTATTTATCATTTCTATTTTTCATCCGTTCTTTCTCTCAATATGTAAATTTAGGCATTTTAATTAACTTGATACTTTTTCATAGCAATTAAATTATATATTTCGTATGGAATAAATGATAATATTCCAATGAGACAAATCAACATAAACGTTATTGGGAAGAAGATACACATAATAATTTTAGTAAATAATTTTTGGCGTTTAACAAAATTTGAAAAAAGGAAAATTCCAGAAATCAAACCTCCTATCAGTCCCCCGCCTCCTAATCCATATATCAATAAAGCCCCAAAAATATGTAAAGTAATTCCTAACATTCCTTGTTTGCTACTATCATGCCTCCAAATATAGCAAATCCCATTCCAAATGAAACAATGGTTAAAATTAAATATTCTTTTCTTTTATTAAAATCCATAAAAGTCTCCATGCTCTAAACTAAATAATTTTTTACATCTAATTTTTCTCGCAAAATATATCAATATCTTTCGTATATACGAAAGGAACCGGCTACAAAAATTTTTTATAAATTGCATCCTAACCTTTTTCAACATTCACAATGCTTTTAGCATTAAATAGAAGAACGATAACCAAAATATAAATGCGCTGAAAAAGCTACTTTTACCGTATTCTTTTCATTATCTTTTAACAAATTCTATAAATATGCACCAACCTAACTTAATAATTCTCTATTACCTAGCACTGATAAAAACTCTTCGTAACCAACGTACATAGGACTAATAGTCATTATTTTTTTATTATTATCTCTCAATACTATTTCCTCTATCTCACAATTTATTTTTACTTCTATATCATTCCAGTTTATCTCTTGTTTTTTCCCAAGAAGAGGAACTACTATTATTTTATCTTCTTCTACTTTAATCTTTCCTCTGGTAAAAATTGAACATACCGGAACAAACAAAAAGCATATACAAAGCATAAATACCATTACTTCTTTACTATCTTCAATTCCGAATCGTAACAATGTCATAATTGCCAATATAATACATGCTATTGTACATCTCATCATGATCTTACAATATTCCCTTGGTAATATAAAAACATAATCCGACTCTTTTTCTCTTTCTCTCCTCCGTGTCATGAAAAATTCTAACAATAACGGAACACACATACCCAATAATATATTCATTCCCGCATTTCCTTACTTAATAATACTTCCATATTTGCTGCAAGGCAGATAACACACCCTCACATAGTCTCCTTTATGAAGCCCTTTACTATAAACAGTAACTGATATTCTTTCTTGTGTTTTTTCATCAATTATCCCAATTGCTCTTTCTTTCATTTTATCCTCGTTACTATAATTCCATGATTCTACTACCCCACTCACTTCTAAATAATTTTCATTCAACACATTAGGAATGTCAAAAAATGCAGGTAATATAAATACTATAAAGCAAAACAAGAATAAGGCTCCACTTATTAAATATAGCATACTATTAATTTTTTTCTCATTTCTTTTGATTTTACCTCGAGTCTCTCTAGGTGCTTCTTCCCATTTAATAAGTCTCTTTTTTTTAACAATCCAAATAAATAACATATTATTGCAAAAACCAAAAACAAAACTTTAGCATATAATCTAATTATAACACTTTGCATTTATGCTCCTCCTTGCAACTCACAGGGTTGATCCGGATCAAACGATTCTTCAATCGAATCTTCCATTTTTTCAAGAAAATTAACTAATCCTGAATTATTCACGGCTGTGCCGTGAAAGTGGCTGAAAGCCACGTGGTTACT
>CATLUC010000188.1:1252-2004 GCA_950059165.1 uncultured Clostridium sp. | reverse complement strand
TACTATTATACTTTTCGTATACGGAAAGTATAATAGTAGGTAGAAGTGATTGGAGGTGCATACAGATGGCTAAAATGGGTAGACCCAAGTCTGATGCCCCAAAGCTGAATACATTAAGTGTAAGGGTAACGGATAAGGAGCTGCAAAAGCTGAAAGATTATGCGGACAGTCACGGAATGACCATAACTCAATTATTGCATACAGGTGTTGATCTATTATTACGGACGCCGGATGCGGAGGTGCAAAATCTCTCTCCTTGAAGAAAGGAGCAGAGATGGCGAAAGCAAGAAAAGACAACAGGGGCAGGGCATTACGAAAGGGGGAATCTCAAAGAACGGATAATACCTATGTATATACATACACTAAAAAGAAAAAAAAGCGTAAATAAAAACGGCATTCCAAACGAGGCTGCTGAAAAAGTAGTTAGAATAAAATCAACAAATAGAATTAATCTAATTTTGTTGATTTTTTTAAATTTTGAAAAAAAAGTTATGATATTTCTATAAATTTCTCTATATTTTTTTGTTTTTTTCCTCATCTAATTTAATTATTCGCTTCATATTGACTAAAAAGAGCGTAGTTGCCCCTTGTATCGTCATGCCTAGTTTTCCACAAGCATTTGCTTTGTCATATTCATAATTATTTTTTAGCTCAGCATTTTTTGCTTCTATTTTATATCTTTCTGAATACATTGTTTTAAATTCATCCGTTTCCATATAGTCCATTTGATTTATGTGAATATCTTTTTTTTT
>CATLUC010000188.1:0-1120 GCA_950059165.1 uncultured Clostridium sp. | reverse complement strand
CTGTATAATTATTATGTTCATTTCCTTTTTGATGGACTTTTTTTATGGCCATATGTCCTGCTGGACATACATACATTCCTGCATCTTTATTAAATTCAAATCTTTCATCATGTTTACCATTTCCATATAAAACTATATCACTCAATTTGCTTACATTTTTTATATTATTATCTTCACAGTATTTTAAATTTTCTTCTTCTGAATATGCTCCATCACCAATTATTGCTTCAACTTCTATTCCATTAGCTTTTGATTTTTCAATAAGTGTTTGTAATTGCTTACCATCATGTTTTTCTCCTGTTGTAATTGTTGCAGCTGTTATTATTCTTTCTGGAGTTTCTGATATATGAGTTTTATATCCAAAAAATGATGTATCAGCAGTTTTATGTCCTACTTTTGCATCTTGATCTTTTGAATATTCTAATTCTGTTTCTGTATCATTCATTGTTTCTTCTAAATAATCTATTTGTTCTTTTATTCCTGGTAATTTCCCAAATCTTCCATCATCTTTTACTATTTTTAATAATTCTTTTGTATATTCTATTTGATCTTCTATCAAACCTGTACTTTCTCTTTTTTTTGGCATTTTATCATGCATAGACTCATCTATTTTATATATGGATTTTCTAAGTTCTTTTGCTTGTCTTATTAATTCTTCTCTTGGTGATATATGATTATACATAGCATTAGTATGAGTAGAATCAACTATGATTTTGTTTTTTACTTCTATAAGACCTTTTTCTATTGCTATCTCTACTGTTTTTTCTATTAATTTATCCATTAAATTCTCATCATTATCAATTAATCTTTCACGGCGAAAAACAGTTAGTAGACTTGAATCTATTAAGCTTGTTTCTTCCGGTTCATATTCTAAAAAATATTTAAACAATAAATCTGTTTTTGTTCTTTCTACTAATCCTCTATCTGATAATTTAAAGTATTGCTTTAATAAAAGATATTTAAACATTCTTACTACATCTTCTGCTGTTCTTCCCATAGTTGTTGAGTATTTATCTTTTAATAAGTCTACTACAAATGAAAAATCAACCATATCATTTAGTTGTCTCCAAAAATTATCTTCTTCTATCAATAAATCATATAATTCTTTATGTTTACTAAA
>CATLUC010000187.1 GCA_950059165.1 uncultured Clostridium sp. | reverse complement strand
ACAAGAAATATAAAATAAAAACAATAAAAAAAGGGGCTGTAAAAAAAGTCCCAACAAAAAATGAGTGAAAAATTTTCACTCATTTTTCATATAAAAAACGCCATAATTATTGAAAATTAAGGCGTTTATGGTATAATTATTATATGAAAAACTTAATCAATACCAATAAATATTATAAACCAAAACAATTAAAATTACCACTAGAAATTGAAAAAATTATAGAAATTTCTGATCCAGTATATAGTTTTTGTGAAATTGTAGATTGTATTGACTTAAATTCATATTTTGCAAAGAAAGGTTGCAAAACAGGTCGCCCAAGATATAATCGTACAAATTTACTTAAAGTTATATTATTTTCATTTATGGAAAATGGATATTTATCACTAAGAGGAATAGAAAAATCGTGCAAAACAGATATAAGATATATGTGGCTTTTAGATGATATGAAAGCACCAACATTTGCAACAATAGGAAATTTTATTAGAGATGATTTAACAGAGACAATTGAAAATATTTTTCTTGCAATAAATAAAGTTATATTTGAAAAAGATAATGTAGATCTTAGACATACATATATTGATGGAACAAAAATAGAAGCAAACGCAAACAAATATACATGGGTATGGAAAAAATCTTGTATAAAAAATAGAGATAAAACATTTTTAAAAGTATCAGAAATATTAGAAAAGATGAATAGCGAAGATTTAAATCTTTTAGGAATAAAATTTGAAACACGTACAGAATATGCAATAGAATATATCGAAGAAATTTTAAATGAATATAAAAAGCAATTAAATATTGATGAAAGTAAATTTGTTTATGGAAAAGGAAAAAGAAAGACGACATATCAAAGAAAATATGAGGAATTAAAAGAATATAAAGAAAAACTGGAGAGATATACAAAACATATAGAAATATGTGGAGAAAAAAGAGGAAGTTATTCAAAAACAGATAAAAGTGCAACATTTATGAGAATAAAAAGAGATTATATGGGGAATGACCAACTTTTGCCAGCATATAATATGCAAGTAGCAGTATGTGATGAATATATTGCAACAGTAGATGTAAAACAATATGCATCTGACACAGATTGTTTTGTACCATTAATGGAAAAATTTAATAAGCAATATGGAAAATATCCATTGTATCCAATAGCAGATGCAGGATATGGATCATATAATAATTACATATATTGTGAACAACACGGAATGGAAAAGTACATGAAATTTACAATGTTTGAAAAAGAAACAAAAAATGAAAAATATAGAGATAATCCATATAGAGCAGTAAATTTTTCACAAGATGAAAATGGAAAAATAGTATGTCCAAAAGGAAGAGAATTTAATTTTAAATATAAACAACATGTAAGAGGAAACAATTATGGAAGAACAGAAGAAGTGTATGAATGTGAAAGTTGTGAAAATTGCGAATATAAAAAAGATTGTTGTCCAAGAGCAAAAAAGAATAGAAGAATAAGATTAAATCGTGAATTAACATCAATTCACAAGGAAGTACTAAAAAATTTATGTTCAATACAAGGAGCACTACTTTGTATGAATAGGAGTATTCAAGCAGAAGGAACATTTGGAATTATAAAAAGTGATAAATCATATAAAAGAGTACGAAGAAAAGGATTAGAGAATGTAATATTAGAATTTACATTAATATCTTGTGGATTTAATTTATATAAATATCATAATAAAATTAATAGAATAAAAAAGTGTGCTTAAATTTATTTATATAGTATATTTTACATAATACAGGTATGATTAACATATCTGATTTTGTCATGCTTAAAATTGATTATTTATAGAAAATAATTTGATAAAAAGATATTAAAATATAAAAAATGAGATTCAAGTTAAAATTATAACTCAAATCTCATTTTTCTAAGGAACTTTTTTTACAGCCCCTTTATATCTTTAATTTATAACTTTCTTTTTGATTAAAATTATTCCACCCGCAAGTACTACTAAACAAACTATTCCAATTGAACAATAAATAATTATTTGTTTTGTTCCTGTTGGA
>CATLUC010000186.1 GCA_950059165.1 uncultured Clostridium sp. | reverse complement strand
CAAAAATAAACGACAGTAAAGTATTGTCGAAAATTTTAAAAAGTGATATGATAAAGAAAATGGTTGAGATAGGAGGTGACTAACTATAAAAAGTCAATAGATAATTAGAAATTTTTTAAAAAAGAAAATTGGAGCATGACAAATAACCCTTTAAAAAGTAATTTTTTAAAAGTCCATAAATAACTATATAAAGCAGATAATCACTACATTTAACTACTTTAATTTAGAACGATCAAAAGGTGTGTCAGAAGTTTCTATCTTGTAGATAACTCTAACTAATTTTTTTGCGACATGTGACAGAGCCACCCTATGAGCTTTGCCCTCATTACGTTTTTTGTAATAATAAGTTGTAAAAATAGGTTCATGCATAAACACATATTCAGAGGCATTCATAATAGCTGCTCTTAAATGTGAAGAGTCATGTTTTACCATTTTGCCATTATGTTCAGAACAACCAGACTGAATAGTTGAAGGTTCTAAACCTGCAAATGCTAAACATGCATCAGCAGACTTAAACCTATTAAAATCCCCAAATTCAGCTACAATAGAAGCACATAAAATTGTACCTATCCCCTTAATTGAAAGACATCTAGGATTAAGTAAATTAACAATTTCAGCAATTTTATCTTCGACTGAAGATATTTGCTTGTCCATAGTATCAATTAAAGATAAAATGCTTTCTAATTGAAAGGTATAAATATCACTATTTAAACCAATCGTATTGCTAGCAATTTCTTTTAGTTTAAGAAATTTAGAATAAGAAAATTTACCACGAGAAACTTTTCTAATAGAGTCATAATCATTCATATTAGCAATAGCTTCAGCAGATTTGTAAGTAGATAAAATAAATAAAGCAGTAGCTGAAAAGGAATTGTTAAAGAAAGGTTTAAACTTTGGAAAGATAATATCTAAAATATTTGTTAATTCAACCTTAAAGTAAGACCTTTGATGAACAAAGGCTTCACGTCTTCTAGTTAATGACTTTAAAGCATATTTGTGATAAAATTGTTTTGGATAGGGTTTGTAATCAACAGACATTAGATATTTAGTTATAGAAATAGCATCTTTTTTGTCAGTTTTAGTTTTTCTTAAAGTAGTGGTTAAGATAAATTTTTTGACAAGCGAAGCATTAAATTCCATGAAAGAAAAGCCGTTTTCTTCAAGGAAAAGCATAAGATTAAAATGATAATGTCCAGTTGCTTCAAATCCTATTCTAATTTCTTGAGAGTTATCTAAAGAATTTAATAGATTAAGTAATTCATTAAAACCATCTTTATTGTTTTTAAAAGATAGGTTTTGAGTAATTACAGTACCTGTTTCAGTAGTGATGAAACAGTCGTGTTTGTACTTTGATATATCAATACCAATTAACAATAAAAATAAAAAGCTGTGGTAGGTGTCACTTCCAACCAGTCAAAGCTGTAAAAAATGAGACAAATCCACAGTGCTAAATATATTATATAAAATTTTAAAAGAAAGGAGAAATAATCCAATCATCTATATAATATTTTGATAATTGGATTATACGTGAATTTGTATGGATACCAGTAGGAACAGTTTATACAAATGAAACGGGGACAGCAAGTGAAACAATAAATTTAAGTAGATATACATTTGCAGAAGATGGAACAGCAACACCACATGGAGCAGAAACAATAAATATTAATTTAGGAGAGATTTTAGGTGGAACAGAAATTGAAGAAGCAGATGTAAATTTTGATGAATTAGAAAAATCTAATTTAGGAAATACAGAAGTATTAAACATAGAACAATTTAAAACAAAAGCAGTAAAAAATCATGGATATTATATAGGAAGATATGAGGCAAGAACAGTAGAAAGTGTAGGGAGAACTGAGGCTAGTATAGATAATGGAGCAGGAGTAACAGTAAAAAAAGATGGATATGTATATGTTTGTGTAACACAACTAGAAGCATTAAGATTAAGTCAAAATATGTATAATGATAGTAACTTTACAAGTGATTTAATAAATAGTTATGCATGGGATACAGCAATAGTATTTTTGCAAACATTTG
>CATLUC010000185.1 GCA_950059165.1 uncultured Clostridium sp. | reverse complement strand
CTTATATGATATGTTAATTCGCCCAAAAACAAAAAGAAAAACTAAACAAGAAGCATATGGAGATGAATGGTGTGGAAAATGCAGATGGCAGACTTTTATAAAACAGAGAATATGTAATCAATATACAGGGACAGATAATATTGTTTATGTTGGAATAGCATTTGATGAGATCAAGAGATTACAGAAACTTGATTCTTATAAAAAAGCACCATTAGCTGACTGGGGGATGACTGAAAAAGATTGTTTAGAATATTGTTTTTCCAAAAGTATTCATTGGTATGAAAATGATGTTGAATTATATAGCATTTTAGATAGGGTGTCATGCTGGTGCTGTCAAAATAAGAATCTCAGAGAATTAAGAAATATGTATTTATATTTACCTCAATATTGGAAACTGCTGAAAGGATTGCAAAGTCGCATAGATATTCCAATGAAAGGTGAAGGAAAATCAGTTTTTCAACTTGAAGAACGGTTTAAAAAAGAAAATGAAAAGAAAGGTGGTGAGAAGTAGTGCTACATCCAGGTAAGTTTTTTGAATTGTGTGCAATCAGAACTGGGATTGATGTATTTGAGATTTTTGATGATACCTTAAAGAAAAAACTGATGAATATTCATCCTAAAAATTTTATCAAATCAAAATTGGAACTTCCGGTTTATAAAGTGTCTGTTGGATATGAGACGGAAAAAGATAATTATAAAGAATCTGAAAAATATATGATTCTAAATAATTCTGGTGAACAAGAATATGACGATATGTGGGCTGATATGTTTGCAAGGGATTATGAGTCAGAACATAAATCGTCTATTAAAAATATACAAGTGTTGAATGTAGAATTTGTAGGAGATGCTGTGCTGCCAATTGGTTAGACCATCACCCAGTGTATTTATAACCTTTAGCAGATAAAGGTTGTCACAAGATTATTTATTGTGGCACGTTGATAATAAATAATCGAAAAAGGTATGTGGTAGTGACGTAAAAAGACACCCACGAATACGAATATCATTCGTGAATAAAGTATGGCTTTACCTCACGTAAACGTAGATCAATTACGTGAGGAAAGATATATATTGGGTGAGAAAACATTAATAGGACTGTTAGAGAACTGTCCCAAGAGTCAAACTATTGGAGACAATTTAGTAAGAGCATGGTCAAAAATTAATAGTAGCAAATATGATAAAATTATATGTTCAATATCTGGAGGATCAGATAGTGATGTGATGTTGGATATTTGTACAAAGTGTGACAAAGATAACAAGATTGAATATGTTTGGTTTGATACAGGTTTAGAATATCAAGCAACAAAGGATCATTTAAAATATCTTGAGGAGAAATATGGAATTAAAATCAAACCATACAAAGCGATTAAACCGATTCCGCTTAGTTGCAAGAAATATGGACAACCATTCTTATCGAAACAGGTTAGTGAATATATAAAAAGGCTTCAAGGTCATAATTTCAAATGGGAAGATAAGTCTTTTGAGGAATTATACCAAGAGTATCCGAAATGTAAGGCTGCGTTGTTATGGTGGTGCAATAAAAAAGAA
The DNA here is from genome assembly GCA_950059165.1 of uncultured Clostridium sp. Lineage (GTDB taxonomy): Bacteria > Bacillota > Clostridia > TANB77 > CAG-508 > CAG-269. Next base: position 509 of record CATLUC010000185.1, on the reverse strand, counting down.
TGTAATTCTTTCAATATCAGATGGAATAAGTGGTTAAAAGAATTTCTAATAGAAAATCCGCCTACATTTTCAATTTCAAGTGCCTGTTGCAAGTATGCAAAGAAAGATGTTTCTCATAAACTATTAAATGAAAGTAAATATGATTTGAATATTGTAGGTGTAAGAAAAGCCGAGGGAGGTGTCAGGGCAGGTTCATATAAAAGTTGCTTTGATGAAAATGGTAAAAGTAAATGTGGATCATATGATAATTATAGACCTTTATTTTGGTATAAAAATTCTGACAAAGAAGATTATGAAAATTATTATGATGTTGTACATAGTAAGTGCTACACGGAGTATGGATTAAAACGTACTGGATGTGCTGGTTGTCCATATGGTAGAGATTTTGAGCAGGAATTAGAAATTATAGAGAAGTATGAACCAAAGTTATTTGTTGCTGTGAACAATATTTTTTGTGATAGTTATAAATACACAAGAAAATATAGAGAGTTTTGTAAGGTGATGGATAA
>CATLUC010000184.1 GCA_950059165.1 uncultured Clostridium sp. | reverse complement strand
TCTTTTTTATGTTTACTTATATCTTCTATAAAGTATTTTTGTGCTTCTTTGTTATCTCCTAATAACATATATTTCCATATCTTCTTGCATTTTTCTTCTGCTTCATTTATTCCTTCTGGCATAAATATTTGTCCTACATTGCAATTATTTAAAATAATTTCTGCTCCACCTCTATGATCCATATCCCCATGTGTAATTATGAAATAGTCTATATTATTTAGTTTCTTCTCCTTTAAAAATTCTACTATATATTCTCCATCACTTTTGTTACCAGCATCTATTAACAAGTTTTTATTATTAATCATTACTAATGTACAATCTGCTTGCCCTACATTAAAGTAAAATATGTTTAACTTTGAACTATCTAAATTGACATCTGTATATTTTTTATTATTATTGCAATTTTCAACTATAAAAGAACAAATGATTATGGCTAATATCAATGTAATTCCTAATATTATTTTAAATTTATTATTTTTCTGATTCATATATTTTCCTTCTTAATTTCATTTTAAAGCGATATTTTTATTAAAAATGTCTCTTATAACCGTTATTTTTTATCTCTTTTTGAAATTTATATTTTGCCCCATTTTCTTTTATTATAAAATCACAATCTAAAAGCATAGAAATGATATTAGTAGTTCTAGTATCTTTAACATTTAAAATTCTTTTTATATCTTCCCTTGTAAAACTTTTATCATATCCAAACTCATTAAAAATACTTTTTATTTGACTTATTGTAGTACTTTTTATGTTTTTTCCATTTTGCAAATTTTTGTATAGTTGAATTAAAAACAGTTCTTCATCACTTACTATATTTTTTTCTTCTTTTACCTCATTTTTATAATATCCCTTATTTGGAAATATTACAGTAAAAGATAAAAAGTCTGAAATGAATTTTGGTTTTTGGATAGAATCATTGTAACTTTGCAAAATTCTACTTAATCCACTGCCTCTACGATCCATATAATGTAATCTACTAAATATTGGGATTGGGGGGATTTGATGAAGCTTCGAGAAATAGTGCTAAAGAATTTTAGAGGTTATTATCGTGAAACAAGGATTCCTGTGGACGATCTGACTGCATTGATTGGGAAGAATGATGTAGGAAAATCGACTATTCTGGAGGCTCTCGATATCTTTTTCAATCAAATAAAAATAGATATTGGTGACCGGAATGTGCTTCATATAGATGAAGAAACAGTTATTGGATGTATTTTTGATGACCTTCCTGCCTCTATTGTTTTGGAAAACGTGACAACATCCCTTGAACGGGAATATCTCCTTAATGACAATGGGAGGTTAGAAATTTGGAAAAAGTACCCAGCAAACGGAAAACAGACGATTTGGATTCGTGCCAAACATCCGTCGAACGAAAGTTTTGATGATTTACTTCTAAAGAAAAATGCCGAATTGAAAGCAAAGATCCGCTCTGCTGGTCTTGAGGAGCAAGTTAACTTAACGATAAATTCAGAAATGCGTTGTGCATTGTGGGCATCATTAGGTACTTCAATTACATTTGAAACAAAACTTATTAATGCGGATCAGGTAGACGAAAAAAAGCTCTGGCCCAAAATTGAACCTTTCTTACCAGCCTATCGCCTTTTTAAAGCAGATAGGCCCAGCACTGATGAAGATCAAGAAGCGCAAGACCCTATGCAACACGCAGTGAAAACTGCAATCGAAGAACAGTCGGAAGAGTTGACACGAATTGCAGAAGAAGTGCAACGGAAAGTCTCTGAAGTTGCATCTAATACAATTGAAAAATTGCGTGAATTTGACTCTGACCTTGCAGCTATGCTAACTCCGACATTTAAAAAAGCTCCTATGTGGGAAAAAGCATTTTCTTTTTCATTAACTGGCGATAATGCCATCCCTCTTAATAAACGCGGCAGTGGGATTCGACGATTAGTGTTGTTCAGCTTTTTCCGTGCTACAACCGAGTCAAGCCTTTTTGAGCAAAAAAATATTATATATGCGGTAGAAGAACCTGAGACTTCTCAGCATCCAGATGCACAAAAGATGATTGTGAATACATTCCGTGAAATGACAGAAAAGAATGGATGTCAGGTCATTATTACAACACATGTACCAGGATTAGCAGGACAGTTACCGCTAAAAAGTCTCCGCCACATCACA
>CATLUC010000183.1 GCA_950059165.1 uncultured Clostridium sp. | reverse complement strand
CGGAAATTTGTGCTGTCCCATCCCGAACAACTTCATCACATTGCAAAATGCAAGTGCAAGTTTACTTGTACAACCGCCGACAAAAGAGTTTTGCCCTTTGCGTAAAGTGTCAATCCCTTTATCGCTCATAATGACTTTCACTTCTTGATTATCGAACAAAAGCTGATTTATAAATCCGGCGTGGTCGTCGTGTGCGTGTGTCATAAAGCAATATTTAATTTGATTGATTTTAATATTATTTGCTTTCAGTTTCTTTTTGAAATTCCTATAACTATTTTCATAGCCTGTATCTATAATGACATATCCGTTATCAATTCGGTACCCCCAACAGTTTACAATTCTATTTCCGAAGTTCAAAACATCGGATTTTATTGTTTCATTATATTCGCTATCAATCATAGTATCCTTACGCTAAATTACTGTTTATCGTACAGTCATTATAGCATAAAAAACAAAAAAATGCAAATTTATAGGTTTACAATCAGCAATGAGGAATAAATTTTTTTATTTTTGCCCATTTTATAGATTATCATCATTTTTTATGTTGATTAAGTAGTTATCCACTTTTAACTTCATTTTTTGATGCATTATCCACATTGATATGATATTCCTCTTACACTGCAAGACTTATCCACAGTTTTTTTAGAATTTTATATAACTATTTTATTTTTCTTTCGTTTTTTTATTGATTTTTTTCTTTTGTTTGTATATAATTTAACCATAAAATCTTAACTGTATTTTACCATGTACAGCTAGATTTATTGAGGTTTGAGTAAGTGTTTGTGTGATGGCTGCACTTACTTCTTTTATGCTCATTTTTAACTCTGATACATATTTTAGCCCTTTTTCTAATAGCTGTCTTATTGTATGTGCAAATTGTATAAAAAAGTAATGTGCTTTCATCGCATTGTAATTTCTTGAATAAATATGCTCTATATCAAATGTCCCGTTCTTCTGCATATTAAATCCTTCATTTTCAATTTTCCATCTCTGTCTTCCATAATATATTATATCTTCTTTATTTTTCTCTGTTATCTTAAATGACGTAAGCCACATAAATTCTATCTTTTCTTCTTTCTTTGTTTCATAGTATTTTATTACATTTGCTTCTTTATCTCTCTTTACTTCATAATATTTTAACTTATTCCAATATTTTATTTTGCTTTCTTTTTCTGCTTTCTCCTAATGCTTTTAATCTATCTTTCTTAAATCTTAATATATATTCCCATTTATTATTCCTACATACTTCCATTACTGGTTCACATGCATACAATGCATCTCCTGATATTATTATTGGCAATTTTGGATATTCCTTTTTTATTCTTTCTGCCATTCTGTAAAATGCTCTTATTTCACAATCTTGCTTTTCTACATTTTCTTTTTCATTTTCCACAAACTCTGTATCTATACTAATTACTATATCTCCTACTACTAACTTTGCCTCTAATACATAATGGTAATATATGCTATATTCATCGTCTTGCCCTTTATTATATGTTCTCTTTAAACAATTTGGACAATGTCTTTCTTTAAATGTTGCTAGTCCTGTCCCATCTATCACTATTTGAAAATATTTTCCTTTATATCTATATTTATCAAACATCTTACTTCTTATCAGTCTATTTACCATATATTTTTGTATTCTTCGTAATTCTTCTATATCAAGTTCTTCAAATATATCGTTAATCGTATCATAGTGTGGGATTTCTTCTATTTCTATTCCTAGCAATTTTCCTATATTTTCTATTGCTTCCTCTGTATTAAATTTTTCTGTTGTATTTCTCATACTTGTTATTCCACATAACAATCCCATTAGCCTTGTTACTGTTATTACTGACATTTGATATTCTACATAACTTTGATGTCTTGTATCTGTTAATCTTTCAAACCTTTTTATTAATTCTGGAAAATATTGTTTTATTATTTTTACTACATCTGCAAATATATCTATCTCTTTTTTTAATTTTCTTTTTTCTGCTCTGTTCATTTTTTTACTCCTTTGTGATAAATTTCTTTTTTATTTTATCACAAAGGAGCTCTTTTGGCTGCTTTTCTTTCTCTTTTTATTGCGAAAAATTTTTATTCCTCAAAGCTGGTTTACAATAGATATGTCACACAAAATGTAAAAAGGAAATACCAAAGTGATAT
>CATLUC010000182.1 GCA_950059165.1 uncultured Clostridium sp. | reverse complement strand
GATAACAATAAAAACAATACTAATAATGTCAATAACTCTAATAGTAATACTACTAATAATAACACATCAAATAATAATATAAATGCAAATAATAATGTAACAACAAATACAAATACTTAAGTTATAATTTACAGAATAAATAATATAAAAAAATTACAAAATGTATTGACTTAAAGTTAACTATATGTGATATAATTATAAAAAATTAAGGAAGGGAATGATAAAAAATGGAAAAAGCAAAAGTTTATTTTTCAAAAGAAATAACACCTGAAAATGTAGTAAACATATTTAAAAAATTAAATAAAGAATTACCAGGAAAAGTTGCTGTAAAAGTTCATTCAGGAGAAAGAGGTAATCAAAATTATCTTCATCCAGAATTTATGAAACCAATTATAGAATATGTAAAAGGTACAGTAGTTGAATGTAATACTGCTTATGAAGGTGCTAGAAACACAACTGGAAAACATACAAAATTAATGGAAGAACATGGATGGTCAAAAAACTTTAATGTAGACATTATGGATGCAGAAGGGAACGATAAAATTTTAGAAATTCCTAATGGAAAAATTATAAAGAAAAACTATGTAGGAAAAAACATTGATAATTATGACTCTATGTTAGTATTATCACATTTTAAAGGACATCCAATGGGAGGATATGGTGGAGCTTTGAAACAACTATCTATCGGAGTTGCTTCTAGTCATGGAAAAAGTTATATTCATTGTGTTGGAGATGAAAATGGAACAGAAGAAGATATGTTCAAAGTTGACCAAAATCAATTTTTAGAAGCAATGGCAGATAGTGCTTCTTCTGTAGTTAAATATTTTGGCGAAAATATTGCATATATAAATGTTATGTGTAATATGTCTGTTGATTGCGACTGTTGTCATATAGCAGAAGACCCTTGTATGAAAGATATAGGGATTTTAGCATCTTTAGACCCAATTGCAATAGACCAAGCTTGTATTGACTTAGTAAAAAATTCAAATGACCCAGGAAAAGAACACTTTTTAGAAAGGGTTAATTCAAAAAATGGAACACACACAATAGAAGCTTCAGTAGATTTAGGGTTTGGAACAAAAGAATATGAATTAATAAATATTGATTAGTATAATGTCATAAAATTGTAATCATGTCTCTTTTGTTCTAAAACAAGATTATTTAAAGGAGGAATTTTATAATGTTTGAAAAAGTAGAAACAATCAAAAGACAAAAAAGTTTAGGTGAAATATTATCAAATAAAAAAGCAAAATATATAGTAGGAACAATTTTGTTAAGTGGAATAGGTATAGCATTACCAAGAATTTTCCATGTATTAGCAGGTGAAAGTAGTGGTGCTACATTTTTACCAATGCATATTGCAGTATTAATTGCAGCATTAGTATTTGGAGCAACAAGTGCTTCTATTGTTTGTCGGAAGTTCAGTAATATTTAGTTATTTGTTAACAGGTATGCCTACATTAGCACGATTACCATATATGCTAATTGAACTTATTATTTATGCAATATTATTAAGTATATTTAATAAGAAATTCAACTCTTATATATCTTTAATAACAACAATTATTATAGGTAGAGTGCTTTATTCAGCAGTATTGTTTATAGCAGGCAATGGTCTTGGATTACCTACTTATGGAATATCTGTAATTCAAAGTATTAGAACAGGATTACCAGGTATTGCTATTCAATTAGCTTGTGTACCAATGATTGCAAAAGTAATCAGGAAAGGAATTAATTTAGATGCCTAAATTAGAACAAATAAAAGAAATATTACATCAAAAAAATGCTTCATTAGTAGTTGCATATAATAATGGAGAAATAAAAGAATATTATCAAAATAGAATAAATGATATAAAAGAAATTTTAAAAGAGAATCCTTTAGCATTAAAAGATGCTATTATTGCAGATAAAGTAATTGGTAAAGTTGCAGGAAGTATTTTAACTGTTGCAGGTGTTAAAGAAATTTATACAGATGTTATTAGTAAATTTGCTATTCCTGTATTAGATAAAAATAATGTTAAATATGATTATGGAAAATTAGTCGATTACATTCAAAATAATGCTAAAACTGGAATGTGTCCAATGGAAAACAAATATAAAGATGAAACAGATATAAATGTAATTTATAATGAAATGTTAAAATAAAAAAGTATATTTAAAATTAT
>CATLUC010000181.1 GCA_950059165.1 uncultured Clostridium sp. | reverse complement strand
CTTTGCTATCATATCAACGATATATAAACCAAGACCATTTCCACCGTCTTTTCTATTTCTGGCAAAATCTGGACGGTAAAATGGTTCAAACAAATGCGGAATTATACTCTCTGGAATAGGTGTACATTCATTTTTAACCATAATTTTGTTTTTTTGCAAAACTACCGAAACACTATGTCCCAATTCCGTATAAGAAACAGCATTTGATAATACATTTGAGAGTAGTTTCTCCATGTGCTTTTTTGAAGTATTTACAAGGCAAGTATCTTGAACAGTTACTTGAAAATCAATTCCTTTTGACTGTGAAATTAGTTGGTATGGTTCACAAATTTTATTTAGAATTTCCGCTAAATTAAATTCTTCGGTTTTTTCACTTCCAGCTAAAAAGTCTAATCGGGAAGTATCTAAAATTTCTTTAATCATGTGAGAAAGTCTATCTGCGATTTCTTTACACTCCAACAAATAAACATCTTTATTTTTATATTTTCCAACTCCCAAAATCATATTTTCTAAAATCGCATTTAAAGCAGTTACGGGAGTTTTCAATTCATGTGAAGCAGAACGCAGAAAATCAACTTTTAATTGTTCGGCTTCATTACTCTTTATCTTTTCATCTTCTAAATTGTTAATAGTCGTGATTAGATTTTTATATAATGTATTTACATTTGTAGCCAAGACACCTATTTCATCAAATGAATAAACAGAACATGATACCTCTTTCTTTAATTTTGCCATTTTTTCCGTCGTATCAGAAATTTCTTTAATCGGAGTTGTAATTACTCTTGAAAATAAAAAAGAGCAAATGAAAGCGATTATTATGCTAAGTATAAAAGAGAACGGAAACGCCCGTAAAATTGCTTCAGAAACAAACCTCTCTGTATTTAGAGCATTTTCAATCATAATTCCATTTTCTGATATGCTGTTTATACTTGATAACATTTGCGGAGCAAAAGTATAAATCATTATATGTGCAATAATAATGATAAATAGCATTACAGAAAATGTATAAAGAAAAATTTTAGGGAATAATTTCAATTTTTTCATAATCATATAATTTCCTCATATTTGTAGCCTACACCCTTTACAGTAATAATATTATCTATATCAAGTTTTTTTCTTAGGTTCTTAATATAAGTATCAATTATTCTGTCTGCAATAGGATAGCCGTACCCCCATAAATCATCAATAATCTGATTTCTCGTCAGTACAAGCCCTTTATGCTCTACAAGCAATTTTAACAAATCAAATTCTTTTGGAGTAAGGTCTATTTTCTCGTTATCTTTTTTCTTTGCAGTATATCCAGCAAAATCTACCACAATATCATTTATCTGTAATTGTTTCATATCACAATTTTTCCCACTACGACGCAATAACGCTTTTACTCTTTTTTCAAGCAAAATCATAGAAAATGGTTTTGTAATATAGTCGTCTACTTCTGCGTCAAAACAAGAAACTTGCGTATGTTCATTTTCGATTGCAGTTAATACAAGAACGGGAATAGAGCTATTTTCTCGAATTTCTTTCAAAACACTAATACCGTCTTTTTTAGGTAGCATAATATCCAATATTACTAGGTCAACATTATTTTCTTGTAACGTAATTATTGCTTGCACTCCGTCAAAAGCAGATAGAGTGCTATGTCCGACCATTTTCATATATTCGCTGATTGCTTCATTTGTATCATAATCATCTTCAACTACTAATAAATTTGCCATATTCTCACCTCAACGTATATTATACAAAATGAATGTGGAATAAATATGAAATTTGTTCAGAAAATAAATTTAGAGCATTTCTGTTTATAAACAAATATTGTAAAAGCGTGCAAATCTGGCAAGAAATGCACGCTATATCTGTTTATCCTACAATCTTCCAGTTACTATCCTTATGTAGTACAAGCTCGTACTGTGATACCTGCGTCGCCTTTGTCTGATTATCAATGAATTTTACCGCTACCTTGACTTTCACATTATCCCCGTCCTTTGTAAAGATAGGGTTTACAAATTCAGAATAAAGGTAGTCCCTGCCGATAGGTTCAAGTACATTACCAGATACATAATAGGCAAGCTCTTTTTCTGTGGCTGTTGGGTAGAGCTTAAAGAATGTTTCCAGAAATGCGGTAGCGTCATTGACAGTATCAGCGTCTACGCTTGCGTCTGCTTCTAGTGTCTTA
>CATLUC010000180.1 GCA_950059165.1 uncultured Clostridium sp. | reverse complement strand
TTATGACATAATCAAATATTAATTTTACTATGACATTATCAAAAATTAATTACATTTATTTTTAAAAATCATTGAAAAACATATTATGTTATGGTATGATACGAATAATTGATAATTTAAGATAGGGGAGTTCAAAAGATGAATAAGATTAAAAGTACAAAAGGTATAACATTGATATCGCTTGTGGTTACAATTATAATTCTTTTAATACTAGCAGGAGTTAGCATAGCAACATTAACAGGAGAAAATGGGATATTAACAAAAGCAAGTACTGCAAAAATAGAAACAGAGATAGCAAGTATAAAAGAAGAAATACAAACTGAAATATTAGGAGAACAAGCAGGAAACAATGGGAATATATCAGATGATACTTTAAGGGGAATATTAGAAAAATATGGAGTATTATCAAAAGAAGAAGAAAAATTAATAGATAAAACATTAACTACAACAAAGGGAAATCATGAAATAAAAGTAGCAGATATATTTAACGGAACAACTGTAAAAGATGCACCGTTAAAACCATATGATTTAGCAGAAACAATGGGAGGAGCAAATTCACCAGATATAAGTGGATTTAATGTAGAAAATACATATTACGTAACATGGGGAACAACAGCTCCATATCAACCAAATGAAGAGAGTAAAATAAATAATGCACCACCAAGTGGTTGGTCTAATTACAATGGGAAAGAATGGGCAAATATAAAGACTACAGGGGGAGGAAATGATTGTTATTGGGTATGGATACCAAGATATGCATATAAAGTGCCAACAAAACCTACAACAGATAAACCAACAGCAGAAACCATAGAAGTTATCTGTACCATCAAATATAAGTAAATGTGTAAAATCTAATAATCTCTTATCAGCAATATATTTAGATAGAATATCAAACAATATATTTTTATCAATGTTATAGAAAAATTTACTTATATCGCATTTTAAAATCCAAAAGTCTCCATAATTCCGTTTAAAGATTTTCATATAATGTTGCAATTGTCCTACAGCTTTATGAGTTCCTTTTTTTTCTAAACAAGCAAAATTAGTATTAATAAAACGTGGTAATATATAAGGTTTAATAAATTCTTCAACATACCATTGGTGTACGATTCTATCTCTATAAGGTAATGCTTGTATAATTCTTTCTTTTGGCTCATATATTTTAAATTCTTTATATTTTCCAACTCTATAAGTATTATTAGCAATATCATTAAGCAGAAAAGTTAAATTTCATTCTAAATCTATTTCAAAGTCTATAACATCAGATTTATAAGTTTTATGATTTCTTGCTCTTTTATGTGCTAAATATAGTTTTTCAAAAGTTAAATTTTTATAAAATGTATTTTTTATTTTTTTAGGCATGAAGAAATCCACCCACCTAACATTTTACATACTTCTGTAAGCTTATCACTCCAAGTAGAATAATTTTGCATAGAAATATATTTATATTTAAAAGAAATTCTAATATGTACTTGTAAAAGTTTTAAACAAGCATCTAACTCATTCAAATATTTTAACTTCTCTTGTTTGTTATAAATTTTTAATGCATAAACTAAAAGTCTAAGACCACTATATAAAGTACGTTTAATTTCTTCTACTAAAACAAATCTCTCACTTTTAGGGTATTTTCTAACTAAATCATTTGAATAGTAAATTAAGTCTAAATATTTTTGATAAATAATTGTTTCATCATTTGTTTTCATATTCGTTTTTATCTCCTAATATTTTTTTCAAATTAGACAATATATTAAATGTTTGAATTGGTGAAGTCTTATTTATATCCATGTTTTTAATTTTGTTTATCATGTTTACTATTTCTATGTTACTTAAGTAATTAGAAGTAGAAGTAACAATAGAAGAACTTTCATCAATAATTGAAAATTCAAAGCCTCTTTCTTTTAGTAAATTAGAATACTTTTCAAAACTATTAATAGGAAAACCACACTTTACAATAGTATCATTTAATTTTGTTAATTTTAAATTTAGTTCATTAGATATTAATTTAGCATCATTATCTAAAAAAATAAAAAACATACCAGATTTGAACAAATATAATTGGTTATCATTAGTAGCTTTTAATTCATTATATCTTTTGTATAGCTTACTTATATATATACTTTCCTCATATAAAAATTTTTTAAAAACATTATACAACAAAAATAAACGACAGTAAAGTATTGTCGAAAATTTTAAAAAGTGATATGATAAA
>CATLUC010000179.1 GCA_950059165.1 uncultured Clostridium sp. | reverse complement strand
CTCCTCCAACATAGCAATCACCATATACTTCTCCCACATTATATACATTTTTTGCTGTTGATGCATTCATAGTACCAACTACTCCACCTATTAAATCCATACCATATTTATTGTTATATTTAGATGTAACTGTTCCTGTGTTAAAACTTTGCTCTATTGTTGAAGTTACTGATGAGCCCACTATCCCACCTAATGTCCCCACATTATGAATAGAATCTGAAGTAACATCATAATGTACTAGTGCTGTGTTTTTAGAAGTTGTTATAGTGGAACTTGTTGTCCAACCTATAATTCCACCTCCACATATTCCTTTTGGTAAAATAGTTTGTGCATTTCCTGTGATTTCACCTGTATTTGTACAATGTTCTATCAATGAATTTTGTAATGTATATCCAACAATTCCTCCAACCATTCCTTCTTGTGCAGTGATATTCCCACTAACCACCTCCATTACACCATAACATTTAATTAGTTCTGAATTACTACAATTCGAAATTGTTACAGAAATAGATCTCCCACAAATCCCACCAACTGCTGAATTTCCATATATAGTCTTCATATTTGTGCAATTTTGTATATTGCTATTTTCTGCTGCTCCTGTTATTCCTCCATGGTAATTATTGGTTGTATTTGTAATTGTACTGTTATTATTGCAGTTTTCAATACTTCCATTTTTTATAGCACCTGCTATTCCCCCAATACATTCAACATTTGCATCTATAATTCCATTTACTGTCAATTTTTTTACTGTTCCACCTATAACCATTCCAAATAATCCACTACTTTGATAAATTGTATCTTTACTACAAGATAATATTGTTACATTCTTATCATTTCCCTCAAATGTTCCTGCAAAATATTTTCCTGCCCAATCTCCTGATTTATCCCAATAGCCTATTGGTTCCCAGTTTTCTCCTACATCTATATTATCCATTAAATAAATGGTTTTATCTTTAAAACTGTTGTTTTGAAGATTTACTTGTTTGCTTAAGTTTCTTAAATCTGTTGCAGTTTTTATTATTTTTGTATTTATTACTGTTTCTTCAGCTGAATTTGTTACCTTATTATTATTATCAATTACTTTTACATAACAATTATTTTGTTTATAAAATTCTAAGTCATTTAATGTATAAGTTTCTTCTCTAATTGTTTTTAAATCATCATATTGATATGTGTTTATTTTTTTGTCCCCAACAAATAGTTCCATGGCTTTTATTGCAATTCCTTGGCTTTGACCTCTTATATTTAACACTACTTGTGCTTGTTCATTTATTGTTCCTTGTGTTATTGTTGTTAATATACTTCCTTGTTTTATATTATTTATTACTATTTCTTTTTTTCCTATTTGACCATTTTCTCCAATTGCTTCTATCACATAGTCACCATTTATTGGTATTTCAACATTTATATTTGCCTCTTTTCCTGTTACTTTTTCTGTTTTTATTGTTTCATATTTTATTTTGTCATCTTCTACTTTTTTGTAGCTTACTCTTATTTCTTTTAGCCCTGCTTGGTCTTCTGTTTTTGACGTTATAGCAATTATAAGTGTTTCTACTTCTTCTGTTTCATATTCAATTTTTGTTATTTGTGGAATGTAACTATCCTTGTTTTCTTTTACATATTCTATCTGCAAATCTTCATTTATTACAAATTCATATCCATCTACAATTACATTGTATTTTGGTCCATCGTTTCTATTATCAGGTGTTATATAAGTTAAACCATCTATTTTTATAAGTTCATCATATAATGTTGTTTTTTCTTTATCTATTTGATAAGACATAATAGCTAATTGTATTTTTTCTCTTGCATTTTCTCGTTTGGTTTCTTCTTTTGCTATATTTGCTTTGTTCAAAATCCCATTTTCACCTGTTAAAGTCGCAATTGTTACTCCTGCAAGTATTAGTAGCACTATTATTGTGATTACTAAAGCAATTAGTGTAATTCCTTTTATATTTTTTACTTCCATACCTATTTTCTCCTTAAGTTTTTCATTAGTTTTCCCTAGATTATTCTTTTTTATAACATTAACATATTTTTATAGCTCTTAGCATATATTTTATCTAAACAAAATAATATATTATATGTCGTTTAATGTCAAGTAGTGTTCTATATTTTTATTTTATCTTCAAATTTTAATTATGTTAATATTTTTATATATCCTGAATCCGTGAATTAGATTGTGGAAAATATCTTGAAAGTATTGATATAGT
>CATLUC010000178.1 GCA_950059165.1 uncultured Clostridium sp. | reverse complement strand
TAATCAAAAGTTAATTTTGAAATTTTTTTATGACATTTTCAAAAGTTATTGACATGATTTTTAAAAATAAAATTTTTATTTGTGTGTGTTTTCTATACACTCTATATCACAAACAATATTATAAAATCAAGAAAATAATTATTTTTTTGGAGAATATGATGAAAAAATTTAATGAACAACGTAATGTAATAGGTAATTTAATAAAAGAATATAGAGAAAAGAAAAATTATACTAAAACTCGGTTTATCTCAAAAATTAGAATTGCTTGGTGTTGAACTTGATAGATTTGAAATTTATAAAATAGAAAATGGCAAAATGATCGTTAAAGATTTTGAACTAATTGCTTTGTCTATTGTTTTAGATATACCTTTTGATGAGATAAAGAAATTAGTAGATTTTGATTAACTTTGAAGATATGTGAATTTATATATTTTTTTAAGATAGAGCTTTAAGACAGGCTCTATCTTTCTAAATCCCATTCTTTTTCTCTTTCTCCGTGTTTAAGTTGTTTTTCTGCATCTAAAAAAGTATTTGTTTCTTTTTGAAAATCTCTAATCAAATTATCTTCTGCACCCATATCAAACTTTTTGCAAATCCAATGTATAAATTTATCAATTGTTTCATAGCATTTATCAATAATTTTGTGTAAATGATTATTTTCTTTTTCTAAACTTTTGATTTTACTTTTATATTTCCATTCTATATCAAATTCTTTTTTCTTATATTTAGCCTTAATTTGTTCTACTTCATTGTGTAAATTTGCGATATCACTCATCCTACACTTATCACTTTTTTACCTCCATTTTTTATAGTTTTGTAATTGTTTCCATCTATACTTATTACAATTCATTTTGGTTAGTTACACGAAAGCCTTATTTAGCTTTCAACCTGCTTAATCGAACTTTTATAATAAGAGATGGCTAACTGTTTTTGTCACGGATGTTTTAATCCAAAATTTCCAACGTTAGACCAATTACTTCTCTTATTATAAATAAAAATAAGTGTAAAGTTAATCATAAATTATTTATGATTATCAATTACACTTTTATAGTACCAAAATTTCCATAAAAATAAGCCCTAGACTTATTTCTAAATCTAAAGCTATACTTTTTTAAATTTATCATAATTTTCTTATCAAGTATCAAGTAACAAAGCTACGATTGGAAACTAAGCACTACTGGACGAAAACTGTCGTAAGTGTAAGCTTCACCTGTGTCGATGCCGAATGCAAACACACCTGCGACACTACCACGGTTAGCATGACCTCCACGTAAGAACGCTGGGGAGCTAGAATTAGGAAAGTAAGAGTGACTAGAGTCCCAACTACCAGTAACGCTACTGCCAGAACTAGAAGTTTCATATACTGCATCTCCATATTTGTTTGTATTTCCATAATAAGTTGATTGTGAACCCGTGGTTTCTGTATATTGGTCAACATATTTTGAATTACTAGAATCCCACAAATTACTTCTATTAGTATTATTACCAAGATTATCTGAAGTAGTACCTTTATATATTCCAGCTACATATTCCCATGCTCCTCCTGCCATATCATATACTCCATATACATTTCCTGTTGTTGAAGCATTCCCTCCACCTATTTCATTATATTTTACAGTATTACTCATATTTGTTGTGGCATTATCTTTACCATTTGATTCATTTCCACACAATCCTGTTATTGGTGAATAATTTGTTGGACTATTATAATATGGATTATTCCATACTTCACCATTTTTTCCATATACACTCATACTTAAATATGCTATCGCTCCCCATTCTGTATTTTTCATCATGTGTGAATTTAAATTACTTGTATTTTCTAGCGAATTTCCACTTATTGTTAAATTTCTACATACAGTAAATATATTATTTACTGTTATTCCTCTCCAACTTGTTACATTTGGTTTTACTCTTACTTTTAAATCTGTATCAGTTTCTGACCCTCCATCGATTTCTAGTTGTGCTACTGTTGGATTTTCTACTACATTTGAAGCATTACTACTTGCCTCGTATTTTGCTACCCATATTCCTGTTAATTCTCCGAATCCTCCGTTTCCTGCATCTGTAAATGCTGGATGTACTACCCATGTTCCTGGCGTAGGCGTTGTATTTGTTATTTCTGCTGTTTCTCCTATTGGTTTATTACTAGTTCCTTGTAAAAACTTTACTTCTATGGTTTCTGCTGTTGGTTTATCTGTTGTAGGTTTTGTTGGCACTTTAT
>CATLUC010000177.1 GCA_950059165.1 uncultured Clostridium sp. | reverse complement strand
TTTTCATCTTACTTATAATATAATCAATAATTTTTTTGATTCTTTTTAAAATATTATTACTTTCAACTTTAACTAATGATTTTTGTTCTATTTTTTGGATATTTTTGTTTACTTTTGAAATATTTTCAAAAACATTCTGTTTATATTTGATTTTCTTTTGTTTTTCTTTCTTAGCATCATTTAAAATCAGTATTTTATTTAAAATTTCCTTTTGTTGATTTGTTGCAAAATAATCTCTATATAATGTAATAATTATAGAATTTGCCATCTCAGAAATATCTTGTTTTTCTAAAGGTAAATTTTTGTTTATTTTATAATCATAATTTTTATCTTTATTTCTTTCGAAAAACTCTATTTTTTCTCTTGGTATTTTTTCAAATTCTGATTTACTTAAATAATATTTCAAAATTACTAGTACTTCTGTACATGCACTTGAATAAGTATCTATCATATTCTTTCTCCTTCGTCTTTTGCAAGTTCTGTCCTTTTTTTGAATTCCTCATCTGCACGATTCACACTTGTATAAGATGCAAAATTCAATTCAGATAATTTAGGCATCAATGCATTTCTCGCTATATCTGCCACATTTCTTTCTTCATCTAATTCATACTCCTTTTCACTTAAAATTTCCTCATCATCATAGAACGATATCAAAAACACTCGTGCTTCATCAGATAACTCTTCTATTTTATCAAAACTATAATATCTTAAAGCTTCTTTAAAACACTTCATTTTGTCCAATATTGTTTGTAATGGAACATATTTATAATCATCATTTTCATCTAATATAATAGGGAAATGTTCATCTTCTAATACTTCATTGCTATTGATAAAGTATTTTACTTTCCCTGTTTTTGGTTCTCTATATATAGCTTCTTGTTTTAAACCTATATATCTCCACCTTGTAGGGACACCATCTCTATACATATATTCATCTAAAAAATTTTCAAAATTATTACTCACAAAAAAATCTTCTTGTCCAATATTTTCCTTAACTTTTTCTATACTTTTCAAAAATTTAAAATATCCTGAATAACATGACATTACTACATTTGCTTTTTTATCATAAGGATTTTGCCTTAATAACTCTGCAAATATATCATATTCTATATCCTCATCAGACATTTGGGGAAATTTAGCACGAATTTCGGATATTATATTTTTAAAATCTTCTTCTTCCAAATAATCAATACCATAAATACATCGTTCCCCCAATTGTTCTCCAATTTCTTTCCTACATTCTGTTATTTGCTCATAACCTTTGAATATGCTGTTTATCATATCTATTGTCTGATTTGTTAAATTGGGATATAATTTTGGATTATCATACATATAATCTTTAAATTGTTCTATTACATCATATAATACTTTTGCTGGTTGTTCTCCAATTTCAGGTATACATTTTCCTTCAAAAAAATCATTATATAATAAACTAATTTTTTCTATATATTTTTTAGGAATAATAGAACAAAAATAATCAAAATCATTATTTCTATTAGCACTTACTAGTTCTACTATATTGTGTCCTGCTGCCTCGTTTATTGCCCATAAAAGTCTTACTCTTAATAGATAACCAATATGAAGCACTGTATCATCTTCTTTTAATATTACATCTTTAATTTTTCCTTCGTCTCCATCAAATAAATTATATAAATTTCCTATTTCTGTTGCTGATTCTCCAATAATTGAATAATCACATAAATTATTTTCATGTTCTTGTCCATCAAATCTATATGAAATTAAATGTTCCATTTCATGAGAAATTGTGGCATCTTCATATCCTAGAAATCTTTCAATATTTTCTACATCTAATTGATGTTCATCAATAAATACTCTACTTACATCTTTTGTAATTTTGCCTTCTGCTTTTTCTTCTATGGTTGGCTTGTTTAAAAATAAACCTATAGCATATTTAGGAAAATCCTCATAGTAATCTGGACTATTTTTATCTTTGCTTGCTACTAAAATTTCTAAATGTCCATTCATTAGTTCTTCATACATTGTCTCAATTCTATAATCTAATGGATTTCCATCTAATTTCATTACCCTTGAAAAATATCTTTTTAATTGTGGAATTAATCTATTATCTACATTTGGCAAACTCTCCAAATTTATTCCATTTAAATCTATCATTCTCTATTTCTCCTCTTCTGAAATCCCATATTTTTCCCTAAGTATTTTTCTTTTTAAAACATTAAAATTGTGTTCTGTCTTTATTTTTTCATCATTATAGCTTTCTAATAT
>CATLUC010000176.1 GCA_950059165.1 uncultured Clostridium sp. | reverse complement strand
GAGTCAGAGTCCGATGCCTTACCACTTGGCGACACCCCAATATCATAATATTATGATACCACTTTGTTTGGCTTTTGTCGATAGTTTATATAAAAAAATTTAGTTCTTATAAGTCTAATAATATTTCTTCACAAGTTTTATAATCTGGTAGATATTTTTCTAACATTGTAAAAAAAGATTTTGTATGATTTTTGTGTTTTAAATGGCAATATTGATGTAATACAACATAGTCTATTACTTTGCGATTGTATTTTACAATTTTTGGATTGATTGTTATTTTATTTTCTTTGCATATTCCTAATGCTTTCATCTTTTTAACTTCATATTCTTCTGGTGCAAAACCAAGCATAATTCTTGTTTTTTCCATAGCTCTTTCAATTTCTACCTTAGCTACTTGTTCATACATTTTATCTATTGCTAAGTCTAATATTTCTTGGTTATTCATTTTTTTATATTTATTTGGAAGTGATATTTTTATAGTTTTATTTTCAATATCTAGTTCCGTAATTTTAGTGTTTTTATAAACAATTTTTACTTTATAATCGATACCTAATAAAGGAACTGGATGTCTTTCTATTGCAGTATTAGTAGTTGTTTTAACATTTATTTTTCTTTTTACTATGTTCATTTTTATCACTCCTTGTTTTATTTGCTTGAAATTTTTGTTCTTCGAATTGTTGTTCGTTTTGTTGTCTCTATTTTATATTGTTTTTTATTTTTTGTCAATACCTTTTTTGAATTTTTTTTCGCTTTTTACAAAACTTATGTTACTATTCACAGCTATTTTCTGTGAAGATTAGCTCGTTCCAAGCTTGTTCAAAATGTTTTTTATTAGAAACTTTTTTATATTCAATAATTTAAGCCACGAATTGTAACAAAATTTATTACTATTAAAATATTTTTTTGTTTAAGTGTTTCTTTTTTTTACTTTTTATAATATAATTTTATAAAATACAGATATAATTATATTTGTATTAACATACTCTTTTTAAAGTTGCATACAAAAAAGCACTTTAAGAAAGGAAGTATTCTATGAAAAAAATCTTATTTAAAGGCTGTGGAACAGCCATCGCTACACCTTTTGACGAAAATGGTGTAAACTTAAAAGAATTTGAAAGGCTAATAGAAAATCAAATTCAAAATAAAGTTGACAGCATCATTGTTTGTGGAACAACCGGAGAAGCATCTACTATGACATTAGAAGAAAAATTATCAACTATTGAAACTGCTGTTAAAACTTCTAATGGAAGAATTCCAATTATTGCAGGAACTGGAGGAAATAATACCAAACAAGTAATTGAATATTCTAAACAAGTTGAAAAATTAGGAGTTGATGGACTTTTAATTGTAACTCCTTATTACAACAAATGTACACAAAATGGCTTAATAGAGCATTATCAAACAATTGCAAAAAATGTTACTTTACCTATAATTTTATATAGTGTACCTAGTAGAACTGGTGTTAATATTGAACCTAAAACTTGCCTTGCTCTTTCAAAAATTGAAAATATTGTAGCTATTAAAGAAGCAAGTGGAAACTTATCTCAAATTGCAGAAATTGCTCACTTATGTGGTGATAACCTATCTATTTATTCTGGTAATGATGACCAAGTTTTACCTATTCTTTCTTTAGGTGGAATTGGTGTAATATCTGTTTTATCAAATGTTATGCCAGAATATACACACACAATGGTACAAAAGTTTTTTGATGGAAACATTGATGTTGCAACTAAAATGCAATTAGATGCAATTCCATTGATAAAAGCTTTATTTAGTGAAGTAAACCCTATACCTGTAAAATCTAGCTTAAATTTGTTAGGATATAATTATGGCATTCCTAGGTTGCCATTAACTAAAATGACTGAGGAAAAAGAACTTATTTTAAAAAATGAATTACAAAAATTTGGAACCAAATAATCATAATTAAAATTTTGTAACTTTTTAGATTACTTTGCCTTTGTTCATATGTTAACTATAATTGGTTTTTCGCAAATTGTACTAAATTAATGTAGAAAGGAATTTAAAAAATATGATAGAAGTAATGGTAAATGGATGTAGTGGAAAAATGGGTCAAATTGTTTGCGACTTAGTAGAACAAGATGAAAATCTAGTTTTAAAATGTGGATTTGATAAAAATGTAACAGGAGAATTTGCTTTTCCTGTATTTAATAAAATAGAAAATATTTTAGAAAAACCTGATGTTATAATTGATTTTTCTGTTCCTGTTGCAACATTTAAAATTTTAGAATATGCAGTTAAAAATCATGTTCCAGTTGTAATTGCAACTACTGGTTTTACAGATGAAGAAGAACAAAAAATTCAAGATATTAGTAAACAAGTTCCAAT
>CATLUC010000175.1 GCA_950059165.1 uncultured Clostridium sp. | reverse complement strand
AACTTGGGGTGGATTTGTTGCCAAAGTAGGAGATGGAAAATTAACAGTTAAAAATTCAGCTATGATTAATAAACTAGAACAAAATGGCAATCCAATTAACAAAATGATAGCAACTGTGACAGAAGGAGCAGTAGCAACTTTCCAAAATTGTTATGAAAATGCAGATGCTACAGGAATAGCCAATAGTGATGGAAAAGGAATAAAAACAGCAACTAATGCAGAATTACTAACAAAAGATTTCTATACTAAAAAATTAATTTTAAATAGTAGCATTTGGGATTTAGAAAACATACAAGAAACAGATATAAGAAGTGTTGATAATAAAGTTGTAAAATTTACAACTTTTGGATTAAAACATAATAATATAGTCAAAAATAATATTATACATTGAAAAAATAATAATTGTAAAAAATAGGTAAAAAATAAGTCAGAGTTATGGTTGACCAATTACCAAAAATGTGATATAATGGAAATGTTATGTATAATATAAAAATAAAGAAAGTGAGGAATTGATTTATGAAATCAAAAAAACTTATTATTGGAATGTTATTAATAGTAGTTTTTATGGCACAAATTAGTATCATTTCATTTAACAATTTTGTATTTGCGGAAGACGCAGTAGTAGCAACAGTTGCTATACCAACAGTAAGAAAGGCAAGTCTAAATAGACCATTAGCTATAAACAGTAATGTACAAGGAATACAAGGAACTATGACATACCAATGGTATAAAGATGGAGTAATATTAAATGGAAAAACAAATAATACATTAACAATTGATAATGTAACAGAAGCAGATGCTGGTAGATATAAGGTAAAAGTTACATCAGCTGGTAAAGAAATAGAAAGTAATGAATGTAATGTAACAGTTAGAGGATTTGAACTTTCTATGGTATCTACAAATAGTACAGTAGATTTACAAAAATTAGAACCAGGAACAGAATTTGATGTTAATATTAATATCAATAACCTTAAAAACGTAGGAAAAGGACTTATCTCATTAACAGGACAATTTGAATATGATAGTAATATTTTAGAAAGAAAATCTATAACACCAAAAAATGGTTGGGAAGGATTAAAAATTAATGAAGGAAATCTAAAATTTGTAATAGACAATGGTGCTTATGTTACACAAAGTGGAGAAATGCTTACTATCAAATTTAAAGTAAAAGATACAATAAAAGAAAACAAACAAACAGCTATAAAAGTAAAAGGAATCACAGCCAGTGGTGGTGATGGAGTTATTTCAACAAGAGATGTTCAACTTGGAATTGGAATTAAAATGCCAGAAGTACCACCAGTAGTAGAAAAAATAACATCAGATGTTTATGTAATTGATAACAAAGATAAAGACATTTCAAGAATTGCACCAGGAACAACAGTTGCAAAATTCAAAGAAAATGTAGAAACAGAACAACAAATGGTATTTACAAATAAAGCTGGAGAAACTTTAGCAGAAAGTGATGTTCTTGCAACAGGAATGAAAATCAAAGTAGGAAAAACTTTAGAATATACTCTTATTGTTACAGGAGATATTGACGGAGATGGAGTAGTTGCAGTTAATGATTTAGCTAAAGTAAAATTACACATAATAGAAAAAGAAAGTTTAACAGGAATTTATCTTAAAGCTGGAGATGTAGATAATGATAAAGGAATTTCAGTTAATGATTGTGCACAAATTAAATTAGTAATGATTAATTTATTTGAGATAAAATAAATAAAGCAAAGGAGAAACTATGAAAAAGATAGTAAAGTTAAGTTTAGTACTACTAATGGCTATGTTTATGATAGGAAATGTATATGCAGCAAATGGGTGTGATGTAAGTGTAGAATCAAATAAAACCCAACTTAGTAAAGGTGAAGAATTTGCAGTAGATTTTAAAATATCTAATATAAAATCTGAAAAAGGAATTATATCACTAGGTGCAACTTTAGAATATGATAAAGATAGTTTAGAATTAGTAAAAATGGAAGGGAAAAACGGTTGGGAAACACCAGCCGAAGGAGCTTCTTATAATCAAAAAAATGGAAAAATAGCTATTACTAGAAGTGGATTAGGAAAAAACAATGAAACAGTTTTTACTGCAACTTTTAAAGTAAAAGAAACAAGCAAACAAAATCTTGTTGTAACATTAAAAAATGTTACAGTAGCAGATGGTGTAGCACCAGCTACAGCTGAGCTTGCATATCAAAATATTACAGTAAAAGATGGAACTGAAAATCCAATACCAGGTGTTGATGATACTAATACAACTCCAAACGAAAATACATCAACAGGAAATAATATTGTTGCTAACAATTCAAATAAAACTTCTATGACAAATAATCCTTTACCAAAAACAGGAGGAGCATTAGCAACTGGATTTTTACTAATAGTTATGAT
>CATLUC010000174.1 GCA_950059165.1 uncultured Clostridium sp. | reverse complement strand
TGAATCATGGGGAATACCAGAAGTTAGCATATGTGAAAAAGAGCAAAATTTTGCAACAACTTTATACTATTTAACTAAAGCAATGGATAATACTAGACCTGTAATTTCAAACGATGGTTGGGAACACACAATATCAGACATTATTACAATACATGATTATAAACAAGATGATGAATTACTTTATCAAGAATATACAGATAAAGATATGAAAGTATTAAATAATTTTAAAGAATATAATGGAAAACATAGATTGTTTGCTAATGGATATAAATATGAAGGACAACCAGTTATAATAAGTGAATATGGAGGAATTGCAATTAATTCAAAAGAAGGTTGGGGATATGGTAAACAAGTAAAAGATGAAAAAGAACTAGTAGAAAGATATACAAAACTTACAAAAGCAATAAAAAATATACCATACATATCAGGTTATTGTTATACTCAATTAACAGATGTTCAACAAGAAATAAATGGATTAATGGATGAAAAAAGAAATTATAAAATAGACTCTAATATAATAAGAAATATTAATAATGAGAGCTAGATAGTAAGTATCGTAGACATGAATACCTGCACCAAATATTGTATGATTTAAGGTAGTGCGTAGACATGAATATTAACTTCCTGTGACACATGTGGAGTGCGTGGCAGTGCTACAACTAAAACAAGACATGTAATACTTGATTTTGATATAGTTTCAGAGATTATATCTTTTGAAAGTAAAGGCAGATTTGGAAAGGAAAAACATCAAAATTTGAGTGTGAAAGTTAAAGTAGTTGCTTAAGTGGTAAGTGGAAACACATAAATTGATTTTTAGAAAATTGAGCAAAGTGTTTGAAATACTGGAAAATTTGATATTGTGTCTATGGTAAGCATAACAGATATTAGTTGTGTTGGCTTGTAGATATGATGTGAAACCAAATATTTCAGGCATTAGAAAGAATTTATTAAAATGAGTTATAGAGAATCTTTATAAAATAGGTGTCAGTAGATATGTGCTGATGTCTATTTTTTTCGTATACATTTGCAAAGCAATTTTAATCTCCAATAAAAATAATATCAAGAGTAAATAAACTCGTTATTACTCGCTCTTGACATTATTTCTATTGGAGATTTTGTGGCACTTAAGCAAATGTAAGGATAAATATGTTTTGTAAATATTAGCAAAACACTATGAAAAATTGTAAAGTTGTGATATAAATTAGGAAAGACAAATAGCAGATAGTTGGAGGTAAATTTGATATATCTAAAGACATTTAAATTAAGTAATAGTAAAATTAGAAATAATAACATATATCCATTCAATGTATTAAAAAATAAAGAGCGAGATGTATTTTTATTCGATAATATAACTGTATTATATGGTAATAATGGTTCTGGAAAATCGACTATACTAAATATTATTGCACATAAACTAGATTTAAAAGGGAAAGAAAGAAACAATCCTAAAGTTGTTGGAACATTAGATTATTTTGAAGAATATGCATCAAAATGTGAATACCAACTAGGAGAAAATGAAAATGGTAGGAAGATTACTAGAATACCAGAAAATAGTAGATATATTAAAAGTGAAGAAATTCTATATGAAATAAGAAAAATACAACAAGATGCAGTTCTACAAGAAAGCATAGAAAGTAATTTAGCTAGAGAAAGAGGTTTGCAAAATACTAAAGAATTTCTACAAACAAAAGAGGGTGAAAAACAGTTTGCAAGATTTAAATTTTCACAAGATAAATATTCTAATGGAGAAACGACAATGCAAATTTTAGAAGATAATATTGAACCAGATAGATTATATTTATTAGATGAACCAGAAGTTTCATTATCTCCACAAAACCAAGTAAAACTTGCAGAAGAAATAAATAAAATGGCAAGATATTTAGGAATTCAATTTATTATAGCAACACACTCTCCATTTATGCTAGGAATTTTAAATGCTAAAATATATAATTTAGATACAGAAGATTATAAAGTTCAAAAATGGAGTGAACTTGAAAATGTAAAATATTTTTATGAATTTTTTAAAAGTAGAAAGAATGAGTTTGAAAAATAGAATAATAAAGTATTTAAAATTTGTCAGAAACAATCTGACAAATTAAGGAGTAAGAAAATGAAAGTTATAACTATAAAACAACCATGGGCGACTCTAATTGCCAAAGGCTATAAAGAGTATGAATTTAGAACATGGAAAACAAAATATAGAGGAGATATTTTAATACATGCAGGTAAGGGAATAGACAAAAAAGCAATGAATAGATTTGAAAATCTTAATTTAGAGTATCCAAGTGGCTGTATAATAGCAAAGGCAAAAATAACAGATTGCATTTATGTGGATGATAAATTTAGAAAAGAAGTAGTTCCTAAAAATCCAGAAGTATATAGAGGATTAGTAACAAAAAATGATTGGGAAGGATATGGGTTTAAAATAGAAGATATAGAAGAAATAGAACCAATACAAATAAAAAAAAAAAA
>CATLUC010000173.1 GCA_950059165.1 uncultured Clostridium sp. | reverse complement strand
TAATAAAAGAAAAGATTGAAGAACTTGGATTTGAAGTAAAGGAAAATTAGAAATATGAAAAAGATAATTTTGTCAATAGAAGGAATGACTTGCAGTGCCTGTTCAAATGGATTAGAAAAATATCTAAATAAGCAAAATGGCATAATAAATGCCTCTGTTAATCTTGTAATGGCAAATGCAAGTATAGATTATGATGAAAATATATTAAATCAAGAAAAATTAGAGAAATATATAAAACAAGCAGGATTTACAAGTTTGGGAATATTTAAAGAATTTAAAATACAGAAACAAAGTAAAAAAGAAAAGCTTGAATTTATAGTATTTACAATATTAGCTATTATTTTAATGTATATTTCAATGGGGCATATGATAAATATGCCAATACCACAAATATTAAATCCACATCATAATCCAATAATATATACTAGTACACTATTGTTAATAACAATATTATTTTTAATATATGGATATGATATTTTAAAAAATGGATATAAAAACTTAATTCATAAAATACCAAATATGGATACTTTAGTTACAATAGGTGTAGTAAGTAGTTTTCTATACAGTTTATATGGAATGTATATGATATTAAAAGGAAACAACAACTATACAATGGATTTATATTTTGAATCATCAGCCGTTGTAATTTATTTTATAAAGTTAGGAAGATATTTAGATAGAATAAGTAAAGATAAAACAAAAGAGGCTATACAGAAATTAGTTGAAATAACACCAAATCAAGCAACAATCGAGATAAATGGAGTAGAAAAGACAGTTACATTAGACGAAATAAAAAAAGGTAACATAGTAATAGCAAAACCAGGAGAAAAGATTGCTGTAGATGGAGAAATTATAGAACGGAAAGGCACATTTAGACGAATCATTTATAACAGGTGAAAGTAAGCCATCATCAAAAACAATAGGAGAAAAAGTAGTTGCAGGAAGTCTTAACTATGATGGATTTATAAAATATAGAGCAGAAAAAATAGGAAAAGAATCAACAGTATCTGAAATAGCAAGGCTTGTAATAGAAGCAAGCAATACCAAAGCTCCAATAGCAAAAATTGCAGACCAAATATCTGGATATTTTGTGCCAATAGTTATAATAATTGCTATTATCACATTTATAGCATATATTATACTAGGTTTGGGGATAGGAAATAGTTTAATGGTATTTGTGACAATACTTGTTGTTGCTTGTCCTTGTAGTTTAGGTCTAGCAACGCCATTAGCAATGGTAATAAGTGAAGGACTATGTGCAGAAAATGGTATAGTAGTAAAGAAAAGTGAGATATTAGAAAATGCATCAAAAATAAATACAATTGTTTTTGATAAAACAGGAACATTGACTTATGGAAAATTAAGAATTTCTAAAATATATAATTATAGTAAATTAAAGGATGATGAAATTATACAATTAGCAGGAAGCATTGAATCAAAATCTACACATCCAATAGGGAAAGCATTTATAGATTACATGGAAGAAAATAATATAACAAAATTGCAAGTACAAAATTTCGAAAATATACCTGGACATGGAATTATAGGAGAAATTGAAACTCAAAAAATGATACTAGGAAATAGCAAAATTGTATCAAAATATAATATCGAAAATAAATACACAAAAGAAGAGCAGAACCTTGCAATACAAGGGAATAGCATAATATATGTAATAAAAAACAATAAAATAATCGCTCTTATTGGTGTAAATGACATTATTAGAGAAAGTACTAAACAAGTTATAGAAAAGTTAAATAAAAAAGAAATAGAAACAATTATGCTTACAGGAGACAACAAAGACACTGCAAAAAAAATAGGAGATGAATTAGGAATAACAAAAGTTATAGCTAATGTTCTTCCAAAAGAAAAGTCAGAAATAATAAAAGAATTAAAATTAAAAAATAAATATGTGATGATGTGTGGAGATGGTATAAATGATAGCCCAGCTCTTGCAAATGCAAATATTGGAGTGAGTGTAAAAAGTGGAACAGATATAGCCATGGATTCATCAGATGTTATCTTAACAAAAAATGATTTACAGTCAATTTTACAATTAATAGACATTAGTGAAAAAACTGTAAGAAATATAAAGCAAAATCTATTTTGGGCATTTTTCTATAATTCATTGATGATACCTATTGCAATAGGGATACTAAAACCAATAGGAATAGCAATAAATCCAATGTGGGCTAGTTTGGCAATGGTATTTAGCAGTTTAACTGTCATATTAAATGCATTAAGACTAAAGAAAATAGTAAAACTTATTTCATAAAAGGGCAATTGGGGAGCAATTGGGGACATTTCCTTTTGGCTCCTTTTGTCATATTGGGGATGTTGTATTAGGGACGTTTCTCTTGCAAAATTTTCTAGTTATACTAGTTCTACTAATGCAAAACACAGCAAAATTCGACAAATTAAAGAAAATATGGTATAATTAAAGTAGATTTTATGAGATATACAAAAGAAAAGGGGGGATTAG
>CATLUC010000172.1 GCA_950059165.1 uncultured Clostridium sp. | reverse complement strand
AATCAAAAGTTAATTTTGAAATTTTTTTATGACATTTTCAAAAGTTATTGACATATTAAAAAAGGATTTATCTAAAATCCTTTTATTTTATCTTATACTTAGAATATTTCTTTATTTTTTATTTGGTCAATTACATTATCCCTTTGAGCTTCCCTTAGTTTTTTCATAAAATGTAAGTAATAAAAATCATCATTATCAACATAGTCATCTTTGGTAATACCATAATGATTCACAAAAATATTATTTCTATCTTTAAAGCTCATATCAATAGCTTGCGCGATTTCTTTGCTAAATAATAAATCAATATAATACATAGCTTTTTTGTGTTCTTTTAATTTATCCATAGCAGATGCATAATAATATACGGATTTTACGGTTATAATTTCTAATGGATTTTGCACGATGTTTTGTGCAAGAAAATTTAAGTCCTCTAAAATTTTTGCTGCTTCCTTATATTGTTTGTTCATAATATATGCAATTGCTAAAAAATACTTTGCACCTAGCCCAATTTGATCACACGGTAACATATTATTGTCTTTTAAGCTAATAAAAATTGATAATTGTTCATATCCTACTTCATTTATAATTGTTTCTACTATTTTTATTATTTCTTCAATATTATCTAAATTTATTTTACCAAAATCTGTTAACAAATTATCCATTTTATTCATTACATTTAAGTATTTACAATTTGGGTCATAACCAATCTCGCTCATTCCTGGAATTGCAACTCTAAATGCTGGAAACCCTAGTGTTGATACATCTCTTACTAAAATATCTCTTCCTTCTTGTAATATACTATTTACTAATTTTTTTAATATTGCTTTATTATCTAAATTTGATACATTTGGCATTCCGTGTAAACTTATAATCTGTTTCTTCTCCTAATATCTGATATGGAACTCCTGCCATATCTGATAATGCAAATTTGGTTATGTTTTTACTTTCTTTTTCGTCTTGTTCATAAAAGTCAAATATACAATTTTGTGCATATTCATAAATATCCATTCCTTGTGCTGCTTCTGTAAAACATCTTTCCATTGCTATTTCATAATCTGGATGTGCTCCTAATTTAAAACCAAATCTTCCTGTATTTTTTTCTAAAATGTATAGTCCTGCTACTGGATATTTTCCACCTAATGAACAATCCACTAATCTAAAATAGTATTCTTTATTTCTTTTTAGCTTTTCAATCATTTCTTTTACTTTTGGATAGTTGTTTATATAATCTTTTGGTATTTCTGGTAATACTAATCTTTTCTTTAGAATTTCAAAAGCAACATACCTTTCTAATATTTCTGAAATCCCCTCTACTAATGCTTCTTCAGGTGAATTTCCTGCACACATACCATTAGAAGCATAACGATAATCAAATATCATATTTGGTACATATTCTATATTTTTATGTTTTACACTATAATATGGTAATGATAACCCACAATTTTCATTAGAAATTTCTTTAATAAATTTTATTTGCTCTTCCTTTGTCTTGTTTTTATAATTGTTAGCTTCCAGTATATTTTCTAAAACACTGTTTGGCTGTTCCATTATCTTTTCTATTTCTATTTCTTTTTCGTCTGGGAAAATACTAAATGGCAACTCCTTTGTTGGTTTTTCTATTCTAAACCTAAGTAACCCATTTTGCAATCTTTCAAAAAATTCTGCATATGCACTTGCCATTGCAAATTCTTTTGTCATTCCTTTGCCATTTTGTCCTAAATCTGTACCTTTTACGCATAATCTTAATGAATATGTACCTACACTACTTTTTTTACTCCATTTTTCTTCAACATTTATCCCTATTTCGTTTAATATGTTTTTCAGTCTTTTTACTGTTTCTTTAGGTTCTACTTCTTTATATCTTCTATTTTTTAATTCATTCATTTTTAATCTCCCCTTATCTTTTGACAAAATTCTATCATTTTCTACAAAATACATCTATAAATTTTTATGAAAATGGCTTTTTCTTATATAAATGTATCTCTAATCTATAAAACACATCACGTTATTTATGCAATCTGTTACTACTATTTCATATTTCAAAATCTCTCATACCCAAATTGCTAACTATGCTACCACTGCTAGCTACATGGATGCAATCAACAAATCTATTCTTGGTTATAGAAGTTCTGATTCTCGTAATACTGTTGTTAGTCCTAAAATTATTAAATTACATCCATTGTCTGTAACAAGTTTTGCAATTTTTTCTATATTTGATTTGTACTGTTCTATGTTATTTTTAGGTTCTCCATTGAAAATTTGAGTATCATTAACTCCAATAGAAAGTATAACTGTATTTGTAAATTCTTTATGCATAAATGACTGTAATATACTATTCATTTTATCTAATATTTCTGAACTTGTAGCACCTGGAAAACCTGCCATATGAACATAGTTATTACATACTTTGGAATCATCTTTATTGACAATGTAATTTTTAAACATTGTAGCCCATCCACAATTTTCAAAATCTCCAATTCCATATATAATGCT
>CATLUC010000171.1:1671-2571 GCA_950059165.1 uncultured Clostridium sp. | reverse complement strand
ATAGGAATAATAGGGGCAGGAAAAATATCACGCGAAGTAATAAAAATAGCAAAAATATTTAATATGAAAATTTATTTAATAAGACATAGTGAATCTATAGATGATATTGAGAATTGTTATGGAGGAATTGCTGATTTTACATTAACAGAAAATGGTAAAAACAAAGTGAAAGAACGTAGAAAAGAAATAGATAATTATGGAATAGAAAAAATATATACAAGTCCATATAAGAGAGCATATCAGACAGCTAAAATACTTAATGAAAATATTAAAGTAGAATTGAAAGTTATAGAGGACATACGAGAGTTAAATTCTCATGGTATTTTATCTGGTGTAAATAAAGAATTAGCTAAGGATATATTTTCTTATGTATTTGAAAAAGAAGAATATAAAAATACAGGATATTATTTTGGAAAAACATTTTTGGGAGGAGAGAATATCGAAGAATTTGATAATAGAGTGAAGAAAGCAATTCAATTTATTATCAAAGATAGTGAAGGATTAAGTTCAATTGCAATAGTAACACATGGAGGAGTACACAGAAGTATATTTAAGAATATATTAAATGTAAATAAAAAAATAGAAGGAATAGATGATGTAGCAATTACAGTAGTAGACTATAATAATGGCGAATTTAATATAATAGAAACTAAGGGGATAAAATTAGGAGAAAATATAAATTAAAGATAAAAGAAAGGGTTTTGAATGAAAGCAAAAATAGACGTATGGCAAAAAGTTAAAATAAGGGACATAGAATTAAAAAATAGAATTGTACGTTCTGCAACAAATGAACATTTAGGAACATTGGATGGTTGTATAACGGATGATTATATTAAGGTTTATCATGATTTGGCAAATAGTGGAGTAGGATTAATAATTACTTCACATATGGCGATTGAT
>CATLUC010000171.1:0-1661 GCA_950059165.1 uncultured Clostridium sp. | reverse complement strand
CACATATTTGCGTAAACGATAGTAGAAATGAAGAAAAATTAAAGATATTAGCTGATACAGTACATGAATATGGCTCAAAAATAATTGCTCAAATTTCTTATTCAGGTCATCATGGGAGTAAAATGGAAGGACAAATTGCTAAAACACCAAGTGAAATGGAAAATACGAAGGCTCTTTCAATAGAGGACATTAAACAATATGTAAAAAATCATGTAAAAACGATTAATCTTTTACAAAAAGTAGGATTCGATGGAGTGCAATTACATATGGCTCATGGATATTTGCTAAGCGAATTTTTAGATCCATTTTATAACAAACGTGTAGATGATTATGGTGGAAATGCAAATAATCGTTATAGAATTATTCATGAAATATTAACAGAAACAGCTAATAGTATGAAACCAAATTTTATTATTATTGCTAAAATTGATACTATATCAAAAAATGAAGATAGTGATTTTATTAATCAACAAATTGAAGTGTGCAAATGGCTAGAAATGGACGGTATAGATGCTATTGAAATAAGTGGGAACAATTTTAAAAAGTTAAATCAGTCAACTCCATATTTTTTAGAAAAAGCACTAAAGATAAGAAATAAAGTGGACATTCCAATAATTTTAGTTGGTGGTTTTAGGAATATAAATCAGATGAACAATGCTTTAAAACAAGGAATTGACTTTATTTCTATGAGTCGTCCTTTTATAGCAGATGAAAATTTTGTTGAAAAATTAAAAAAAGGTGAAGAAAGTATATGTGTGAACTGTAATCAATGTTTTGAAATCTTTAAAACACAGCATAAACGTTGTGTTTTAAGAGATGATACAATTCATCAATTGGACATTAATTTTCCTTAATGTAAAATTGATTATGAAAGGAAAGAAAAATGAATATAGGAATAGATGTAGATAATACTATAACAGATACATTGCCAGTATTAAAGAAATATTGTAAAGAATATAATGATAAAGTCATAAAGAGAAATTTAACTATGAATGAAGAAGGATTTGCAGTTGCTAATTTATATGATTGGACAGAAGACGAAAAGACAGATTTTCTGGTAAGATATATTGATGAAGTAAGAGGACAAGCGAAGATAAAACAAAATGCACAAAAGATTATTCAAAAATTGAAACAAGAAGGAAATACTATTTATATCATAACAGCTAGAAAGCAAATTAGAGATAGAAATCCATATGAAATAACAAAAAATTTTATACAAAAGAATAATATTCAGTATGATGAATTAGTAATACAGAAAGATAAAAAACAATTTTGCATTGATAATAATATAGAAGTTTTAATAGATGATGAACCACAAAATATAACTTCAGTATCTAAAGTTATACCAGTAATTGTATTTGAGGCAGTACATAATAAAAAATATAATGGAAGTAATATTATTAAAGTAAATACATGGGATCAAGTATATAATGTAATTAAAGATATGAGTTAATTTGTTAGTATATAATAGAAGAGATACATTCCATAATATGTATCTCTTTGCTCTATAAAAGTAAATAATTGGAAATAAGTTATTTATTCTTCAAAATCCACTCATAAACTTCATTTTCAGTAAGTTTGCCTTTTTTCATAAGATTAATTTTTTCTTTAGTTTGTTTTTTCCAAATCTCAAAATCTTTAGAAAGTTGTTTATTTTCCTT
>CATLUC010000170.1 GCA_950059165.1 uncultured Clostridium sp. | reverse complement strand
ATATTACCATTCCATATACCCATTTAGCTGTTAGTTTTCCACCATATTCTTTAACCAAGTTGCAATAGTATTCAATCATTTCATCATCATCTAGTTCTTTTCCATTTACTCTTCTTACATGAGTTCCTGGTTGTTTTTCTTCTGGCAACTCTTCTATATATAGATTATTATCCATACCTATAGTTATAATTTTGGTTTTATCGTAATATGCTTTTGCTTTTATATAAGCATTTTCTATAGCATTCTTTCCTGTTTCTTCTGGTTTTAGATTTATTCCTAAATCTTTGATAGTTAATACTTCTATATTATTTTCTTTTAGTTTTTCTGCATATTTCTTTATTTTGGCTGGATTTGTTGTTGCAAATAACACCTTCATTTTACTTGACCTCCTTAAAACCATTTCTACTCCATAACCATAAAGGAGTATGTATATCAATAGGTTTATATTTAGTTTCTTTAAATAATTCATTCCATCTATCAACTACTATCAGCTGTACATCACTTTTATTTAATTCTTCATCAGTTATTAATCCTAATCTATGTGTTGCTTGAATTACGTGTGTATCTGGTGCAACTGTTAATTGATTAATATTTTTATACTTTCTGTCTGTATATTGATATATCACATATAGCCAATAGTTACATATTTTTGTTCCAGATAAATATGGAAACTTCTTTTTATTTTCTTTTTGTATAAAGTTTTTTATCTTATCAACATCATTATCAAATGAGTCAAATAATTGTCTAATATCTCCATCATATAATTCCACAAATGTTTTACATAGAGATAACCATATTTCAGTTTGCTTTTGTTTTTGCAATGCTATTCTATATTTTACAAGTGCATATTGCACTTCTTCAAAAGCTTTGTTCATACATATTTTAGGATTAAATACAAAATTAGTTTCTTTATCATTATATGTATTTAATGCACTTTCCCATAATTTATATGAGTTTCTTTGATAGTTCAATGCCATAGGTAATGTAAAATAAAGATAGTTTTCTACCGAAGATTTATCTAAATGTGGATTTGCATCTTCTGGCATAACTTCGCCACCAAGACTACCTTCCTTCCACATATTATATAAAATATCTACTTTTTGTAATACTTCTTCTTTATTATACATATTGCACCTCAATAATTATTTTCTACGATTATTATAATAGCATAAAAACTAATACTTATCAATAAAATCGAAACACATTTTCTTTGTTTCTAAATATAATATTCAAATTATTTTAAAGTCTATGTAATATATTTTCTATGCGAATTTTTTACATTGTTTTGGCTAACCATAGCATATTCCATTGTTGTGTCTATTTTAATATGTCCTAACAATTTTTGTACTTGTTCAACTGGCATACCTTTATCAATAGCCATAGTTGCCATTGTTCTTCTAAATTTGTGTGGATGTACTTTATTTATATTTGCTTCTCTTCCTAAATTTCTAATAGCAATTTCAATTCCTGATATTCCTAATCTGTTATAAGGTTTTATAAGCGATACAAATAATGCTTCATTGTTATCTGTTCTTGTCTCCAAATATTTCTTTATATACATTTTGCTTTTAGCACTAAAATAAACTTCTCTTTCAGAATTTCCTTTTCCTAAAACAATACAACTTCTTTCTTGAAAGTTCATATCAGATATATTTAATCTAGTTAATTCCCCAACTCTCATACCAGTTGAAATTAATAGTTCTAATATTGCTAAATCTCTTACATTTGAACAAGTATCTCTTAACTTTTCTAAATTTTCATCTGTAAATGTTTCTTTAACTTTTTTTGTTGCCTTTACTTTATGAATCCTTCTGACTGGACTTTTAACAATATAATCTTCATTTTCTAACCAAGCAAAGAAACTTGATAATGTTCTTCTTATATTATCTATTGTTACCATACCTGCACTTG
Source organism: uncultured Clostridium sp. (assembly GCA_950059165.1). GTDB lineage: Bacteria > Bacillota > Clostridia > TANB77 > CAG-508 > CAG-269. The sequence goes on along the minus strand of CATLUC010000170.1, from coordinate 726 downwards.
AATTACTTTTATAATCAGCTAAGTAGATTCTTAATATTTCAGTAGTAATTTCATCTATTGGAAGATTTATTGTCTCTAACATTTTGGTTATATTATCTTTATAGTAATTTAAAGTTCTGGTTGAGCAACCTTCAATTTCTTTAGATGATATGAATTTATTCAATATGTCTGTATTATTCTTTTGTGTTTCTTGCTTTTTAGTTTGTTCTATCATTTCAATTTGATAATTTAAGCATATTTCTGTAAGTATTCCTTTTAATTTTATTCTTTGGTTATTGTCTAAAAAATCTTCTGTTGTATTTATTACTTTTTCTACAAATAATTCTCTCATGACAATTACCTCCTTACATTTTTTATTTGATAGTTTGCAATATATAGAACTCTATCTATATTATACAATATTTAATCGACATAATAAAAGATGAGCATATTTTATATGCCCACCTCAAAGTTTATATTTTTTGCTCAAATTTCCAAATTCACTTTCAGCGACAAATTACTATCTTATGCTTTGATTATATAATACAATACAGATAATTTCAACTAATTACCTGCCCTATATATTGTAAGTTGTCGCTCACTTTTGATTTTGTCTTATAAAATCTCTAATTTATAATCTGTAATTGAAGCAATATCATGCAACCAAGCTGAAATTATACATACCTCTTTATCAGCATTATATTTATTAGCAAGAATTTCAGCATTTTTAACTTTTTTACCTGCCTG
>CATLUC010000169.1 GCA_950059165.1 uncultured Clostridium sp. | reverse complement strand
AGAAATATCAAAAAAAGATAACAATCAAGAAAATGAAACAACACAACAATAACAAATAAATAGAAAGATAAAGGTATAAAACAAACAACAAAATGCAAAAATGTAGGAGGAAAAAGAAATGAAATTTATAGAAAAAGCAACTTTAATAATATATTCTACAATAATATTAATAGTATCATTTATTCTATGTTTATTAGTATTTGGATGGATTGATATAGGGTTAGTAGGCTCAGTAATAAAAGACCTTATAACAGGGGCAACATCAGGAAAAATAACTTTAGGGATAAGTGTAATTTTTATATTGCTTTCAATTAAATGCATCTTTTTTGATTCATCAACAAAAACAAAAGACAATTCAAGTCAAGGAGTTTTATTAGAAAATGAAAGCGGAAAACTAATGATTTCTAAAGAGACACTAGAAAACTTAGTAAACTCTGTAGCCTTAAACTTTCAAAATGCTGAAGATGTAACAACAAGAGTTGAGTTAGATAGAGAAAACAAAGTAAAAGTATTTGTTAATCTAATTGTAAACTCAGATGCAATAATAAAAGACTTATCATCAAATTTACAAGCAAAAATAAAAGAAAAAATTAAAACAGCAACAGATTTAGAAGTAAAAGAAGTAAATATAACTGTAAAAAAAGTTGCTCCAACACAACAACAAGAAATAGAATAAAGTAGAAAGGAATGTGAGAAGAATGAATGTAAAAGACTTTTGGAATAATTACAAAGGAGCAATTATAGGAATTGTAGTTGCAATTTTAATTTTGGTAACAAGATTACATGACTTGATTTTAGCTGTTGTAGTAATAGTTATTGGTGCATTTTTAGGAAATTATGTACAACAAAACAAAGAAGAGGTTAAAGCAAAACTTAAGGCTTTTATTGACAAAATGTAGAGGCTAAAAAATAATTGGATTTGATTTTTTAAAAACCAAGAAGGGAAAGGAACAAAACATGAATAGAACAGCTATTAGGGAACAAACTTTTAAATTGATTTATAGCATAGAAATACAAAAACAAGAGGATTTAGAAGAAGCAATACGGTTTATTCAAAGAAAGTAATGAAATTACAGACAATAATGCAGAAAACTATATAAAAGACGCTGTTTATGGAATTCAAGAACACAAAAACGAAATAACAAACCAAATTGAAAAAAATTTGAAGGCAGAATGGAAATTAGAAAGAATTTCTAAAGTAAATATAGCTATTTTGAAACTTGCTATTTATGAATTAAACTATACTGATATACCTTTTAAAGTAGTTATTAATGAAGCAGTTGAATTAGCTAAAAAATATGGAGAAGAAACTTCTAAAACATTTGTAAATGGGATATTAGCAAGCATCGTAAAAAACAGAGAGGAATGTTAAAAAATATGAAATATGCTGATATGGCAATAACTGTATCTAGTTTAAATGAATATATAAAAAATAAAATAGCAGATGACGAATACTTAAATAATATATTAGTAAAAGGAGAAATTTCCAATTTTAAAAATCATTATACAGGACATATGTATTTTACTTTAAAAGATGAAAACTCTTTAATAAAATGTATTATGTTTAAATCGTATGCTCAAAAATTGCACTTTATGCCAAAAGATGGGATGAAAGTATTTGTTTTTGGTGGAGTGTCTGTTTTTGAAAGAGATGGTGTTTATCAAATTTATGTAAAAGCTATGGAAGAAGATGGACTAGGTGACTTATACACAAAATATCAAAAACTTAAAAACGAGTTAGAGCAAAAAGGCTTATTTGATGAAGAACATAAAATGTCAATTCCTAAAATGCCTAAAGTAATTGGTGTATTAACATCTCAAACAGGCTCTGTTATCAAAGATATTATAAATGTATCAACAAGAAGAAATCCAAATGTAGTAATTCGTTTATTGCCAGTTCCAGTACAAGGAGAGGGTGCAGCTGAAAAAATAGCTGATGGAATTCAATATATGAATCATAATAAGCTGGCAGATGTATTGATAATAGCAAGAGGTGGTGGCTCTTTAGAAGACTTATGGCCTTTTAACGAAGAAGTTGTGGCACATAGTATTTATAATTCAGAAATTCCAATTATATCAGCAGTAGGACATGAAACAGATTTTACAATTAGTGATTTTGTAGCAGATTTAAGAGCACCAACACCATCTGCAGCAGCAGAATTAGCAGTTCCAGATATGTATGAAGTAAAACAAAAAATATTAGTTTATCAAAATAGATTAAGAATGGCTTTACTAAAAAAAGTAGAAGTAATGAAACTTCGATATGAAAAAACTTTGTCTAGTTTTGTATTTAAAGAGCCAACTAGAAAAATTCAGGAAAATTATATTCAAGTAGATAATCAAATAAAACAATTGCAAAATTTAATAACATCAAAAAAAGAAAAAGAACAAACACGATATATGAAATTAGTAGCGAAGTTAGATGCTTATAGCCCACTTAAAACCTTGGCAAGAGGCTATTCAATAACACAAAAGGATGGAAAAATTATAAAATCACAAGAAGAGCTAAAACAAGGAGATTTAATAGACATTAGATTATTAGATGGGGAAAGACAAGCAAAAATTATATAATATTACACTCAAAATTAAAAACTATAATGAATTTTGAAAATAATTAGTAGAGGAAAAGGATGATAAGATGAGTAAGAGTTTTGAAGAACAAATGGAGCAA
>CATLUC010000168.1:1998-2675 GCA_950059165.1 uncultured Clostridium sp. | reverse complement strand
AAATTGCAAATGAGATACTTAGTGGAAATATAGAAATAAAGCCATTTTATAACAATAAATCAATGTCAAAAACGCCATGTTCATATTGCGAATTTAAATCAATTTGTCAATTTAATCCTAAGTTAAAAAATAATAACTATAGATTTATTCCAAACATGGAAAAAGAAAAGATTATTGATATGATAAAAAAATAAAAAGGTAGGAAAATATCTAGAGGAGGGGGCTCAACAGAGATAGCAATATATGATAGAGAAATACAAGATAGAGGAGTAATCATGGAAGAATATTTTGATGTATTAAATGAAAAAGGTGAATATACAGGAAAAACTGAAACTAGAGAAAAATGTCATAAAGAAGGATTATGGCATAAAGCAGTAGTAGTATTTATCATAAATTCGAAAGGGCAAGTATTATTACAAAAAAGAAGTGCAAATAAGAGAATGTGGCCTAACACATGGGATGTAACAGCAGGAGGACATGTATTAGCTGGAGAGTTTGGTTTTCAATCTATACTTAGAGAATGTAAAGAAGAATTAGGAATAGAACTAAATAAAAATGATATAACTTTTATAGGTGCAGGAATTTCAAATAATATAAAAGGAGATATTGTAAATAATCATTTTAATGAATATTATGTGGCAAATAAAGAAGTAGATGAAACTAAATTAAAATTACAA
>CATLUC010000168.1:0-1962 GCA_950059165.1 uncultured Clostridium sp. | reverse complement strand
TATGAATGGTTAAATAAATAGAATATAATAGGAGGACTTATGAATAAAAGAAAAGTTGTTACACTATGTGGTTCAATAAAATTTTGGGATAAAATGCAAGAAGTAAATGAAAGATTAGCATTAGAAAATGGATATGTAGTAATTGGACTTACACCTTGTGTTACAAATAGAAATTTTACAGAACATGATAAAGAACTGTTAGGTGAATTGCATAGAGCTAAAATTGATTTATCAGATGCAATATTTGTAGTAAATGTAGATGGATACATTGGAGAAAGCACAAGAGGAGAGATAGCATATGCTAAACAAAAAGAAAAAGAAATACTATATTTAGAAAGTGTAAAAGACTAGGAGAAAATGATAGAAGAAGGAGTATTAGAAATGCAAGAAAATTATTTTATAATACATGGAAGTTTTGGAAGTCCATTTGGAAATTGGTTTAGTTGGTTACAAGATTTTATATCATCAGATGGAAGACGAGTATATGTACCACAATTTCCAATAGGAGTAGGGTATCAAAATTATGAAAATTGGAGTAAATTACTTAAATACTATTTAGATTTAGGCTTAATAAATGAAAACACAACAATAATAGGACATAGCATTGCACCAGTATTTATATCAAAATTTTTAACTGAAAATAAAGTAAAAGTTAAAAAACTAATATTTGTATGTGGATTTAATAACTATTTAGGAATAAACGAAGAATATGATGCAGTAAACAAATCAATGTATTTTGATAACTTAGAAGATGTAAAACAATATGCAAATGAAATAATATGTTTTTATTCAGACAATGATCCATATGTAAAATATGAAGTAGAAAAAGATTTTGCAGATAAAATTCGGGGCAGAGCAAATTTTAATACCAAATGCAGGACATATAAACAGTGAAAGTGGATATGATATATTTGAAGATATAGTAAGTTATTTATAGTTTAATATAGTAAAGCCTTCTTTTGACAGAAGGCTTTTAAGCATCTTTATAAAAGATGAAACAAACTCCACACTTTATAAGTGTGCAACAATTAATGTAATAAAATTATAATAGGTATTTTAGCAAAAATCTACATTTTAAATAAATTTAAAATAAAAAACTGTAACTCATATATTTCTATATGAGCTACATTCTAAATCATAACTGCTCACCGAAATGAGCCTTCTCAGTCATCTAATTAAATAGATTTCCTATTAATTAAATGATACTATATTTTTATGTAAAAATCAAGGATTTTATGCAAAAATCTTGATAAATCATTAATTATTCTTAGAAGGTTTATATTTAAAAAGATCAGAATTTAAAAATGCTTGTGATATATTATCCAAATCAATTCCTTTAATATTTCCTTTTTTCTTTGTGAAATCTATTCATCTCTATCTTCTTATGACAAAAATAAGAAAATATTGATATTTAGTACAGTTTATCCTATAGTTTATAAATAAAAATTGGAGGTAAAAGATTATGAAAAATGAAGTATTAAGAAAAGAATTTACAGATGAAAAGACTGGAATAAGTTATACATTAGTTGGAGATTACTATCTCCCTAACTTAACTTTAGAACAAGAAGAAAGAATTACACTTAACAAATATGGATTATTAAGGCTAGATTATTTGAAGAAATACAAAAAAGCTGATTATATAATACTATTTATGAATAAAGAACTCAATAATCATTTAAAAGAAGTACAAGAAACAGCACAAGCAAGAGTAAATGATATTGTAGAAAAGTTAAAATCTAAAAGTAATTTAACTGAAGATATGAAAAATACTGATATGCTTTATTGGATTGGAACGATGAATGCAATAAAAAATCAAGCAGAAGAAATTGTTTTAAAAGAACTAATTTATGTATGATAAAAGAGTTACTCTACTTTTAAATATAAATGTCTTAAAATCGATTTTAGTGTTTAATTGAATAGGAACAAATTAACTACTTATAGTTTTATAACTATGAGTAGTTT
>CATLUC010000167.1 GCA_950059165.1 uncultured Clostridium sp. | reverse complement strand
TCGTTCTTATGAGATAATTATACACGAACATTTTTTCTTTGTCAATACTTTTTTTATTTTTTTTTTCGTTTTTTTCATTTTCCCAGTCTAAAGCAATATTGGACTTATTTGTTCCCCATCTAAAGCATATTCTATTGTCTTTACAATATACTCTGCATCAAACACAATTGACCTTGGCTTTGTAATTGGGTTATCTTGTCTAAATGGCACAAAATAATAATTTCTTCTGTTTAGTAATCTTCCTAAGTTTTCTGCATTTCCACTTAATCCATTATTAGTAGATGGTGCAATAACTAAAGGAAAACCATTTCTTAAGTGTGATTTTGCTGCCATTGTAGCTGGTGTATCAATAATATCACATGCTAACTTTGACATTGTATTTCCGTGAACATGGTGCAATTACCATTATATCTGTTAGTTTTTTAGGACCAATTGGTTCGCTATCTGGTATTGTATGGATAATTTCTTTGCCAGTTATGTTCTGTATTTCATCTATAAACTCTTTTGCTTTTCCAAATTTCGTATCTAAAGAATAGGCATTATATGACATAATTGGTAGTATTTGGGCTCCTTTTTTTATCAATTCTTTCATTTTGGGGATTGTTTTACTAAATGTACAAAATGAGCCTGTAAGTACAAATCCTATTTTTTTACCTTTTACTTCCAAAACTTTTATTCCTCCTTTCATATTACATTTATATATAATATGAAATTATGTAAATTTTGAAATCTATTTTTTGTTTTTTTTGATATAAAAGGAAGTTTATACATATTAATTCTAAAATTCAAATAAAATTAATTGGTGATATTTTGAAAAAGTTTTTTATAAATGGACTTATTTTAACTATAACTACCTTTATTATGAAAAGTATAGGAATGATTTTTAATTTATATGTATCAAATAAAATTGGTTCTGAAGCAATTGGAATTTTTAGCTTAGTTATGTCTGTGTATATGTTTGCTATTACTTTAGTCACTGCTGGATTAAGCCTTGCCTGCACATGTATTGTTTCTGAACAATTTGCAAGAAAAAATTTTTTTGATGGATTAAAAGCTGTTAAAAGTTGTATTATTTTTTCTTTGTTTTTAGGTTTTGGAACATGTATTTTAGTTGCATTATTTTCTAGAACAATATCTAAAACATGGCTAAACTCTAAAGTTAGCTATATTCCAATTTTATTTATTGCCTTAGGACTACCTTTTATTAGTGTATCAAGTTGTATAAATGGATATTTTTCAGCTGTAAGAAAAGCTTATAAAAGTGCTATTTGTCAAGTGCTTGAATTGTTTGTTAAAATTATTGTTAGTATTTTACTTCTACATTTTTATACTACTGAAAATGTAGAAAATGTATGTATTTGTTTGATTTTGGCTGATGTCATTTCTGAAGTTTTTTCTTGTTGTTTATTATTTATTGTATATAAAATTGATAGTATCAAATATTGCAAATACACTATTAATACCATTACATTTAAAAAGAAAATTCTAAAAATTACTCTTCCTGTTGCAATAGCCTCTTATATACGTTCTGGACTATCAACTTTAAAACAATTTATTATTCCAAATAGATTAGTATTGTTTGGATTTCCTTTTAGTATAGCATTATCAGAATATGGAAAGATTAATGGAATGACAATGTCACTCCTTCTTTTTCCAAATGTTTTTATTACATCTTTTAGTAACTTACTTATTCCAGAATTTACAAGTTTAAATGCTAAACAATACAAAAAAAGAATATTAGAAATTACAAAAAAAATATTTTGGATAACAAACATATTCTCTATTTGTATTTCAGTAATGTTCTTTTTATTTGCTAATCAAATCAGCTTAATAGTGTTTAAAAATATAGAATGTGGAAAATACATTAAAATCCTCTCTCCCCTTATTTTATTTATGTACCCAGATAATATATTAGATAGTATGTTAAAAGGCTTAAATAAGCAATTTGGAGTTATGGTTTGTAATATTTTAGACCTAATTTTAACTATTTGCATATTGTATTTTTTAATACCTTCTTTAGGACTAATAGGATACCTTTTAGCAATAATGATAAGTGAAATTTTTAACTTTTGTGTCAGTTATTTACAATTATATAAAGCAACTGGTTTTAAACTTCCAGTTGCAATTATTTGCATTTATTTACTTTTTATAATAATAGGACTTTTTACTTTAAAAACGGAAGGAGTATGAATAAAAAAGAGAATATATAGATTTAATTGTATTTTGCAACTTCGCAATTCTTTAAAAATAAGTCTGTCATACTTCTCTCTTCTGGTATCCCATTAAAATAGCAATGTACTGGAAGTCCAACACCACCATGGGCAACAACTAAAACATTTTTTTGAGGATACTTTTCTATAACATTATCTAAAGTTTGATAAACTCTTCCAAAAAAATCTTTTATAGGTTCAATTTCACAATAATTGGCATTTTCTTGATAATTCCACATCTTTTCTACTTCATTTAATGGTACTTGTGTTCCTTCAAATTTGCCAAAACATCTTTCAGATATTCCTTCTTCGTATATAATAGGACAATGCAATTTTTCATTAATAATTTGTGCTGTTTTTTTTGCTCTTTTTAATGGTGAACATATAATAAGGTCTATTTGTTCATCTTTTAACTTTTCACTTACTATTTTTGCTTGATTTAGTCCTGTCTGATTTAATTCTATATCTGTCTTTCCTTGAACTTTTTTTACTACATTCCAATCTGTTTCTCCATGTCTTACCATATATATTGACATATTTTTCCCTCCTAATTTCGTTTTTTTAAGTTTACCATAAATTACTAAAAAAGACAACCTTATTTCTTTTTAAGTTTCGACTTTTTTTCGAGAAAATGAAAAA
>CATLUC010000166.1:882-2867 GCA_950059165.1 uncultured Clostridium sp. | reverse complement strand
AACGATGAAGAAGGGAATGAAGTAAAATTTGAGTTTTTAGACTTAGTAGAATTAGACAATGAAGAATATGTTGTATTATTACCTGTTACAGAAGAAGGAGAAGAAGAAGAGGGAGAAGTAGTAATACTAAAAGTAGAAGACACAGATGATGAAGAATCTGACGAAGAATCTTATGTAAGTGTTGAAGATGAAGACATATTAAACAAAGTATTTGAAATGTTCAAAGAAAAATTCAAAGATGACTTTGACTTTGTAGACTAAAATGTCGTGATTTAGGACGTTTCTTTTGCGACATTTTTATGTAAATTTTATTTTATAGGAGAGAACAAATGAAGAATTTATCAACATGGATGTTAGTAATGTTTGCAGGTCTATTTTGGATACTTAGAATAGCAGTAGCAATTAGCTATGAAATGGGTACAGATATTGCAGGAATTACACCATTAAACCAAGGTATGGAAATTGCACTATTGTTTATTGTATTAGTATGTATGATATTAATTATAAAAAGGAAAATAGTAGGAGCACTTATCTATTTATTGGCTTATGGAATGTATTTTGGAGGAGATTTAGTAATAGGTCTTAATAATATGTTTGCTGAAAGTAGCAATATTACTGCATCTAATTTAGGAATATATCTAAATACTTTTGTTAATTTAATTGGTGTTGTTATACCAATTGCTATTTTGTTTGATTTATTAATGGATAAAAATAGAAAAGCAAATCCAAAAGACAAAAAAACAGACTGGTTTTACAATAATAAAGATTTTGACAGAGAAAAAGACGATAGAGCAGATACAAACAATTATAGAACCTTGTAAAATGTTTTTTTGAAAATAGATAAAAAACAAATGCCTATCAATTTGATAGGTATTTTTTTAAAGAGAATGTGATGAATGAAATAAAAGAGAACTCTATGAATTAGCACAAGAAAATAATGAATATGGAGAAAACAATGAAAAAAAATAATTTAAAAAAGGTATTAAAAAAAATATATGAATTGCTTGAAAAAGAACAAAAAGTCAAATTCATAATAATTATATTCATAATGATAATATCTGCAGGGTTAACACAATTAACACCAAAAACAATAGGTTGGCTAACAGACGATATTTTAAATGTAAAAAACGTATCATTTGAAAAAGTAATACCATTCCTAGTATTTATATTATTTGTTAATGTAGTAAACGAAATAATAAAAATAATAAGAAGAGTAATAGTAGAAGACGTAGCAACAAGAACAGAAAAAAAGGCGAGAGGACAAGTTATAAAATCATTACTTATGGCACCATTATCATATTTTAGAAAAAATATGACAGGAAATATACATGGAAGACTTAATAGATGCTTAGACGGAACAATAAAACTAGAAAAGTTATTATTTATGGATTTTGCACCAGCAATATTTAATAGTATAGCAGCAATTATTACAATATTTTTGACATTACCAGTTACATTAGCATTACCAATGCTTTTAGTAATACCAATTGGAATATTTATAGTAATTAAACAAATTAGTAGTCAAAAAGGAATTAGAGTAGAGCTTTTAGAAAGCAAATCATCAATGGATGGAACTATTGTTGAATTGATAAATGGAATTGAAGTAATTAGAATATGTGATAGTGTTGATTTTGAGTTAAATCGTTTTAGTAACAAATCTGAATTTTTGAGAAACAAAGAAATGAAACATCATAAGGCAATGGCAAAATATGATTGCTTAAAATTTATTAACCAAGCAGTATTTACAGTTTTAATTATTGGTATTTCAACATATTTAGCAACTAAAGATATAATTTCAGTAGGTAGTGTATTAACTGCTTACCTATGTTTTAACCAATTGATTAAACCATTAGAAGAATTACATAGAATATTTGACGAAGTTTCTGAATGTACAGTATTAGCAGATGATTTCTTTAAAATGATAGAAATAGAAAATGATTTTTCATATAATGATGTTTAAAAAGAAAAAAATAATGATATTACAA
>CATLUC010000166.1:0-872 GCA_950059165.1 uncultured Clostridium sp. | reverse complement strand
TTCTGAAAGTGAGGATAAGTTAATATTAAAAGATTTCAATATAGATATAGAAAAAGGGATGTATTTAGGAATTGCAGGACCATCAGGTTGTGGTAAATCATCATTGATAAAATCAATTTGCAAATTAGAAAAAGCAGATGGAACAATAATTTTAGATGACACAAATATTGAAAATTTAACTAGAAAAGATATATCTGAAATAATAGCATTAGTTCCACAAAGCCCATTTCTAATAGCAGGAACCATATATGAAAATATAATTTATGGAATGAAAAGAGAAGTAACATTAGAAGAAGTAAGAGAGGCAGCAAGAAAAGCATATATTTTAGATTATATAGAAGGATTGCCAGAAAAATTTGATTTTGTAATATCAGAGGGTGGAAATAATTTATCAGGTGGACAAAGGCAAAGAATAGCAATTGCTAGAATATTCTTAAGAAAGCCAAAAGTACTTATTTTAGATGAGGCAACAGCTGCTTTAGATAACACATCTGAGAAACATATACAAAATGAAATAGAGAAACTAAAAACTGAAAATAATACTACAATTATTGCTATTGCACATAGATTAACAACATTGAAAAATTGTGATAGAATTATAGTGCTAAATAATGGTAAAATAGAAGAAGATGGTAAATTTGATAACCTTATAGAAAAGAATGGAATATTTAGTGATATGTATTATGGAAAATTGAACTAATATTCACGAAATTATGAAATGTATCCAAGATAGTCATCATCGACGACCGAATTATCTTAGTAATATTTTCAAGAGTTAATTACAAAGGAAGTGATGTTTACACACCTATGTATTCACAAAAATAAAACGTCAAAGCGTTAACTAACTTATTAACAATAAAAATAAAAAGCTG
>CATLUC010000165.1 GCA_950059165.1 uncultured Clostridium sp. | reverse complement strand
GACAGCCGGTTTCCCGTCTGCCGGATTTGCGGTGTTACCGCACAGGAATATTCAGAAAATATGGGCAACTATATGGCAACTATTAGTTGCAACTGCTGTTTTTTCTACTATTAGTCCAATTTTTTTAGAATTGTTTAATGGCTCTATTCTACCACAAATACAAACATACTTCCATTTAAGTTTGCTCAAGATGGCGGGCGTTTGCCTTAAAACCTTATGAAATAAAATAGAGCCAACGAACTGTGATTTTATTGCACAAGTTCATCGGCTCTGCCCGTGTCAAGTAAAGGACAAAAAATTTTTCAACTTTTTATCCGATACTTAACACATATACTTACCTAATATACTAAATTTTTATTTTATACGAATTTTCGCATCTTCTAATGTCTCAACCAATTTTTCTCTCCAATTCTTAACCTTAGCTGAATATTGTGTATCTATATTTTTCGTTAAATATTCCTCCATATGCTTATTCATAATAGACCCTTTCTCAATATAAATTGAAAGTTCTCTTTTATCTAAAGAATCACATATCATTTTATAAATATCAGGAAATCTTCTTACAACTTTAAATACATAAAACAAATTATTTTCAGGATGATTATAAAATTGTAATATTGCTTCTGTCGCATCAGTAATTGATTTAATAGCTTCACCACTGCTACATCTTCCCTTTAGCACATCTTCATAACATTTTTCTACATAATATCTTCCTTGCACTGTTCTAACTTGGAATGGTACAAAATGAGGTGTCCTTTTCGCCTCAACTAAAGCTGTATCAATACATTTTTTTACCAAATCAAATTTTTTCATGTCAATATAGGCTGACGCAAATTGTTCCCAATAAAATGGATTATGTTTTGAAAATTTAGTATTACGAATATTATCATAAAATTCTTCAATCAATACAAACCGTTCTCTTTCATCAGAAGTATTTGTTAAATACATGAATTGAGAATGTGAAACCATACTTTTCTGCAACTCAAGGTATATGCGACCTGATTTTTTATCAGCGGCTAAAAAGGCTTTTTTCATTGTATTTATGATGTCTTCTATTTTTATTATATCCTTCACCAACGACATGGATATTATAGATGATCTAACATTTATTCCGTAATCCCCATCTTGTTCAAATATTTCAGATATAAATTCTATGTCATTACTTTTAATCGAAATATAGTCAGCATTAAAAAGATCCAATATTTCATGGAAACTCAAATCATAATTAGAAATATTTTTTAATAAAGAAAAAATTACTACTTCTTTCACTTTTACTTTTTCAGTGTTCAGTAAATCTGTGTACAATTTGTTTAATTTTTTCTTTATATTAGATGACTCAAATAACTGTAATAATAAATTTGAAAAATTAGCTTTGCAATCAGTCCTAATAAACTCAATCAACGAATCGCCATCTTTTCCTTCAAATATACTGTCAGTTAGTAACGAATTATTTTCAAGAATACCCGCCAGATTCTCAATCTCTGTGTCCTGTAATTGATTCAAGTATAAAGGATGTATGTCTTCAATTTCTATGTGCAAAGCCCTTTCTAATTGTTTGCAAAACATCAAATTAACACCATTCCTGGCTGATAAAAGGAATGTAATATTTCGATGGCCATATTGAGCAAATTTATTCAATATATCCATATGGCCTGGATAGTTGTCAATTATCACAACACATTTTTGTGTTTCATTACATATAAGTTCAATTTCTTGATCTATTAAATCATAACGATGAACGTATGAATAAACTTTAACATTTTCCTTCCTTAATTCATTTTCAACTAAATGAAGAAATGTTGATTTTCCATTTCCAAGATTAGAAATTGCAATAAATACTTTATTATTTCTATATGTTCTCATAAAATAGTTCATTGCTTTTCTATTTAAAAGATATTTATAATCACCTCCAGAATCTTTTGCAAACAATTTTTCGCATTCTTTTCCTTCTGTATAAAATTGTACTATCTCTTCATAAGTAGGCGTTACGCTCGTCAAAGTATCATGAAATGCATACCTAAAACTTTTATAAGAAAAAGTTAAGCTAGGAACATAATTTTTCTCCTGCAGTTCAATTTTCTTACTAAACTCCTCAATTCCGATTGGATAGCATGAACCATAACTTTCAAGTAATTCCTTTGATATTTCATCTATGCCCGGTGCATCAATAAATATCACTTTTCTTGAAATCTCCGGAGAAGATAGTAATCTTTTAATGTCTATGTCAAATTGCATAGAGTATCCAACGATAACTATTGCTGATGCCGCTTCAAAATCATTAACCATAAATTCAAACCATGGATTCCCTACCAAAGTATCACATGAATAACTTTTATCAGTAAGTTTAAATTCGTTATCCAACTTATCTTCATTAAGTCGTTCAATATACCCATTTATATGTACACATATAGAATTTTTATTAGTAGCTTCAAAATCATCTGATAAGATCACAGCATCTCTTATATAACTATTTGTATTTTCTTTTGAAGATATCTCAATAACCTGGTCATAATTCGTTGTATATACCCGCTTCCACTTCAAACTCATTATTTTTTTATGGTGATCTGCAACACTTAATATATTGTAATGTTCTTTCAATTTAGCAACTAAGTCAGTAGCTGATTTCTTTTTCTTATAGACATTAGCAACTATCTCCAGTCCATATTCCAAAGACTTATCCATGCCCATATCATCTAATAAATCTGTTTTCAATTTTTTTGCTGTAGGAACTTCTTTATTCTTATTTTTAGCTCCATACGAAAAACCTGCACCAGCAAATAACACTGCATGTCCATCTAATACTTTTTCAATCGCCTTTTCTAATTCCATAATACCCTTTCCCATCCTAACTTTAGTATTTCAAATATGTCTCATAATAAAAT
>CATLUC010000164.1 GCA_950059165.1 uncultured Clostridium sp. | reverse complement strand
AAACTCCACATTTGCACTTGATTTTTTTGCCTGTTGTTCACAAAAAAGATAAAAACGGCAATAATATTGATAAATTAGCTTGTAGCGAGTTTTGGAAAGAAAAAGATAGTTACAGAAGATTACAAAATGCTTTTTATGATTATATGGTATCACATAATTTCAAACTAAAAAGAGGTTTGCCAAAAGAAGAAACTAACAGGCAACATTTAGATTTAAAGGAATTTAAGCAAATAACAAATTTTGAAAATACAAAAGAAACACTAAAAAATATTAAGTTAGAATTGCCAGAAGTTCCAGATATAAAAGACTTTAAAAGGTTATCTTTCAATAGAGATGAGAAGATTTTAGAAGAAATCATAAAGCCAAAAGATGAGGTTATTGAGAAATTATATCAAGCTAATATTACTTTAAAAGAAAAATTATCAAGACAAGCTAATATTATTGATGAGGCTGAAAAGTATCAAAAAGAAAGAGATTCCATACTTGCTGATAATGGAGAACTTCATAATCAAATAAACAATATTAAAGCAGAATATAAGAAAAAGGAATTTGATATTGAATGGAAATATAAAAGTAAAATTAAATCTTTAGAAAAGGAAAATAATCATTTACACAAAATTATAGATAAATTTTATGAAACTGTTGATAAATTTATAATTTGGATTTGTCATAAATTCGGTATTGGAGAATCTAAAGAATTAGTTAGGGATTTTGAAAAAGAAACTCGTACTTTTATTGACCCCAAAAAACAGATTAAATATGAAGAACGAGAAAAAGACTGGGATTTGGAAAGATAAAATTTGCAATTAAGGAGTTAGAATTTACCCTCTAACTCCTTAACAAATTTAATTATTTTGTACTAATTTTTTTCTTATAGATACAATTTTATTTTTGTATCCATTAATTGATTTCTTTAAATCATATATTTGTTGATTATACAATTTTTCAAGACCAATTCTTTCTTCTTTAGATAAATCTTTTTCTTTTATTCTGCCCATTTTAAACAGTTTTTGTAAATATAGTAATTCTTTAAGTTCTTTATTTTCCTTTACTTTAATATCTTCTAAAAATGAACTTGTTTTATTATTCTCATTTTGTATTTTTACTTCTTCAATTCTTTCTTCTTTAACAAGTTTTTCACTTTTAAAGAAGAATCTTTTAAAGAAAGTTTTAATTTTATAAAAAATACTATTTTCATTAATAGCTAATAAGCCTTCTTTTGATTTATTCATTGAAATCCCTCCATATTATTCAATAGATATATCTTCTTCTCTATTTGGTAGTTGTTCATCATATTCTTGATATAATTGCTTTGCTTGTTGTTCTTTGTCTTCTAATGCAGTTTTTTCAAATTCTAAATCTTCTAATGAAGGAGATTCTTGTACTTTACTATCGTTTATTTCATAACCTAGAATTGATAACAATTCTTTTGCAGAATCTTCACCCTTCATTTCAACTAATTTTAATAATTGTTCTAATCCACCTAAATTATTAATATCTCTTTTACTCATATTAGCAATAAAGTTTGGAATATCTTTTGTAGTCGCTTTTTCTTGCTTTTCTACTTCTGGACTTTGTTCTTTCACTTGTGTAAGGTATGCTTTTGCTGACTCTACTGTTCTAAATTGTTCTCTAATACTTGCTATTTTTGCTAATGTTCTTTCATCAGGTGTTATACGATTTGAAAAATAATTATATTCTTCATTAGTTAAATCTTTTAATTTTTGTGGATCAAATATATTATAAATAAAGTCTTGTACAGCAGGCATAATTTCATCATTTCCAGCAAACTGTTGTGCAATATAATTAATATATGATTTTACTGTATCTGTGTTACCTTCTAATTCTGATTCTTTAGCACTTTCAGGATAAGCAATATAGTAAGTCAACATTTCTTGAACGCCTAAATTTGAGCTTGTATATCTATCTTCATCAGGGTGTTCATTATCTATAACAACACTTCCATTTTCTTTTCTAAAAGTTTGTTCTTCATATTCGTAATAGTCAATTTCAGGTTCTTCATATTCTGTGTTAAAATGATATGTTGTAACACCTGTTGTTCTATCTGTAACAGAATAATCAAAATCATTTTCATTTGGTGTTCCTTCTCTTACAAATTCTCCACCTTCGCTTATAACTTCACGAATAGGGTGTGTTTCTCCATCTATCTCAACATCTATTGTATCATTTTCATCTAAATATTCCATAATTTTTGAAATATCCACATCTGCATTGTACCAACTTAAACTTCTTTTACAATCTAATACTCCTTTTTCAGTTTCTTCAAATCTTTTTACATAGTTAGGAATTATTAATTTTGCTAAATTTACAAATTTTTCACTATTTTTACCATTATATCTAATGTTCCAACTTCCATACCATCCCATAATATTTAATTTCCTTTCTCGCTTGTATTTATGTAATTTATATCACAATATCTTATTTTTTACAACAAATATTGTATTTGTCATAAAAATTTAATATTTTTGTAATATTTCTAATTGAATTTTTTTCATTAAATGTTTGACAATTCTAGTTTTAAGTAGTACAATATAAGTAGCTTAAAAATTGACTAAAGTTCTGCAAAAGTCATATAGTTAGAAAGAGATGCAATGGAAGAAGGCATCTCTTTTGTTTTGCATAAAAAAATAAAGGAGTAGCAAATGGAAGTTACTACCCCTTTATGATTAGATATGTACTAATCTTTGCTTTGACCATTTTGTTCATTAGCTTTTGCTTTTTGTTTCTTTTCAGATTCAATGAGCATTTCAACTAACTTCAAAATTAGTTCTGCATTGGTCATATCGCTTCACCCCTTTCAAAAAGATTTCCTTTGAGAAAAGGATGTTCTCATTATACTTTATTTTCTAATATTTTACAATAAATTT
>CATLUC010000163.1 GCA_950059165.1 uncultured Clostridium sp. | reverse complement strand
AATTCTTCAATTTCCTTAATACATAAAGCATCATTTTCATGGTCATTTATAGCTCTTGTGTGTACTACAAGTAATGGTATATATCCTTTTTTGTTTAGATAGTCAATAAATTTTACAAATGTCTTTTTATATTCCTCATATTTTTCTTTTGGGTTATTATATTGATAAAATCTATATGGTCTTACTGTAATTGCTACATATTTTTCTTTTTCATTTAATTGAAATTGCTTTTTTAATTCTTCCCATCTTTTTTGATTTTTAGATAAATAAAATGCCAAGTCTGGAAATAAATCTATTTGTCTATCTAATCCATTATTTTTTTCATTTGCTGATATACTTTCTCTTGCTGTTACAATTGTACATTTATCTAATACTTTATTTAACATCTTTTTTGCTTTTTTACTTTTAAAAGGTCCATAAGAATTTGGCATAATATATACTTTTTTATTCATTGCTAATGCTAATTTGATATGATAAATTTGATAATACATTGTATATAAACCAACTATTCCTCCTGAATAATCGTGTAAAAAGCCTCCTCCTTTTACATAACAAGCATCACATTCTTCATAAAGTCTAATTGCCTCTTTTCCATCTTTGTTCATAAAAATGCTTATTAGTTTTCTAGTTGGTTTGCACAATAATAGACAAGAAATTAAATAATCCCAAATTGCTACCAACCCCCATTGAATTTTCATTATAGCATTATACTCTATGCTCTTTTTTTTCGATTTTGTAAATCTAGATGGATGTTTTAATATGTCTCTTATTTTATTTATTCCATATCTTTTACATTGTGATGCTTCTCCATCTGTCATCATATATATGTCAACATTTTCATCGTAAACTTTTCTTATTACATTACCTGTTTCTATGACTAAAGCTTGGTCCCCTCTATTTAATTCTGTACAAGTTGGTATGATAAGTACTTTTTTACTCATATTTCATATTCCTTTCATATATTTCTTTATATTCTTTTAAAACATTTTCTGTTGTATATTGTTCTTATTTTTCATACTATCTTTTATTTTTGCACATAAATCTTCTATATCATTTATTTTTACTGTTTTCTTTATGATATCCCTATTTCCTCTGCAATCTGTTGCAATTACAGGTAATTCAGCTATTATTGCTTCAATTATATTTATTGGCAATCCCTCTTGTTTTGCTGTTGAAACTGCTAAATTAGAAATTTTCATTAATTTTGGAATATCTGCCCTATATCCTAAAAACTTAATTTTATCATCTATTCTTAATTCTTTTGCCCTTTTTTGATAATATCCTTGCAAAGAATCTTTACCTGGTAATACTCCTTTTATATTTTCATATCCTTCTTTTTTCAAATTAGCAATTGCCTTAATTAACATTCCTTGATTTTTTCTTTTGCTTAACTCAGCTGGATATATGATTACAAAATCATTTTCTTCTAGTCCTAGACTTTTTCTCAGTTCTACTTTTTCTTGTTCTGTCATTGTTATATTAAATTTTGTTTCATCTACTCCTACACCATGTACTAATTCAATTTGCTTTGTTTTAAATTTTTTGCTTGCTAAATTGTAATCTTCTTCATTTATAGTTATTAGACAATCCATTGCTCTGTCTAGCATTTTTTCAACAGGATAATATATTAACCAATTTATAATTGGTGCTCCTTTAAAAAAATGAAAGCCATGAGCTGTATATATCACTTTTGTATGATATTTTTCTCTTGCTTTCATAGCAGCAATTCTTGTTACCACACTTCCCATTGGTGTGTGACAATGAATTATATCAAATTTTTCTTCTTCGATTATTTTCTTTAATTGCTTTATTGCTTTTAAATTGTTCGTTTTAAAAGGACTTCTTTCAAAACGAACAATGTGTTTTTTATTACAATATGGTATTTCTTCTTTTCCATTTGTTGCAACATGTACTTCATATCCTTGTTCTTGAAACCATTTTAAATATGGCAAATGGAAGTGCTTTATGTGAGAGTCTACTGTTGCAGTAAATAATACTTTTTGCATAGTATACCTCTTTCTTTATTATATTGCTTGTTTGTATGTTTCTTCTTCTAATAAAGCATTTTGTAAATTGCTTTGGATATTGCTTTGGATTTTATTTATTTTTAGTTCTAATAATTCTCTTTTTATTCCTTGTTCTGTAATTTCTGCATCTGTTTTTAAAAATACGGTTTTTATTGTTTCTAGTATAACTTGTATGTCTAGTTTTAAGCTCATGTTTTCTATGTACTCTAAGTCATAATTGACTTTTCTAAAAATACTAATTCCATTTCTACCTTTTGCTTGAGCAAGCCCTGTAATTCCTGGTAACACATCTGCTCTTCTTTTTTGATTTGTTGTAAACCAATCATAATATTCTGGTATCCATGGTCTTGGTCCTATAAAGCTCATTTCTCCTTTTAATATGTTCCATAATTGTGGCAATTCGTCTAAACTTGTCTTTCTAATAAATTTACCAACTTTAGTTACCATTTGGTCATGTGTTAGTTTTCCATCTAATTCTTTTCTTTTGGTTTTCATAGACCTAAATTTATAAACATAAAATATTTTTAGTCCTTTTCCCATACGTTGTGATTTGTATATTATTGGGTCACCATCTTCAATTTTGATTGCTATTGCTACAATTAACATTGGAATGGCAAAAATGATTAGTGCTATGCTGGCCATTATAATATCTAAAATTCTTTTTGATTTTACATACATTATATTTTCCCCCATTTTAATATTTTTATATAGCTTGTACTTTTTTACTCGCATATTTTATTATATCACTTTATGTTAATTTTTGCAACCCCTGTAATGTTTTTCTTCTTAGTATTTACTGATTTTGTATTTTAATCTGTTTTTTATTTTTAAAGTTATGTAGATTTTGTTTGGTTATTTGTATAATATTCTTCTTCCTCTAAATTACTTTAATATCAATATAAATCAATATTTTTCTTGTGTCAATAAATATTACAATTATAACAAAAACTTAATATTCTTGTAATGTTTTGC
>CATLUC010000162.1 GCA_950059165.1 uncultured Clostridium sp. | reverse complement strand
TTTCACAAATCATAATACTATTTTTTGTCTCATTAATCTTTTGAATTTCTTGTGTAGCAACTTGTTTTTGTGTTTCTAATGAATTACTACTATTTAATACCTTTTCATAAGTTTCTAACATCTGTGAATACATGGTATCTCTTTCTAATTTAGATTTAGCAAAATAATCATTACTATTATTACTATTTGTTTGAACAGTTTCATTTTCTTTTTTGACATTTTGAACATCAATTTCACTGTTTACATTAGAATTAGCTGTAGTATTGGTGCTAGTATTTGTACTTATATTTGTATTTTCATTACTTTTATTTTCATTTTTTTCCTCCACTACATCATTACTATTAACTAAAGTTGCATCTCCAATATCTGCTAATTGCATATCATCACTTGCCTCTATCTGCATAGCTGTTTCCAAAGATGCCTGTTTATCTGTGTTTGTTGTATAATTTAGATAGCCTGCTGTCATCAGCATTAAAACAATAACATAAATAATAACTTGATTTTTCTTAAACAATTTCATTTACATTCACTCCTTACAAAGTATAAAAATATATAAATTTTCTATTTAATTTTAATCATGATGTATTTTTACCCCGTCCCAAAATACATTAATTCATTTCAAATACCTGAATTTTATGTGTTGCCAATCCTGTTACAGCTTCAACTGCCTGGATTATATTTGCTTTTATTTCTGTGCTAGAAGCACCTTTTGCTGTAATTATTGCACCTTCTACTTTTGGCTGAATCACTTTTTGTGTTATTGGTGTTTTTTCTCCATTTTGTTCTTGATAAATAATATCTTTTTGACTGTCTGTTTCTTGTATTTTTCTAATTCCACCTGATGTATCATTTTCTTCTGTATTACTTGTTTTTGTGGTTTCATTGTACATTGCCACTACCTCACTTGTTTGAGAATAATTAATAAATACATTAACTTCACCAACACCTTGGATTTTTCCAAGTATTATTTCTAATTGCTTAGCCAAATCATCTGATTTAGTATTATTATCTATTGTATTATTACTCATTGCCAATTGTTTTGAACTATCATTTCTTTCGTCTTTGTTTGTAGTTTTCTTGCCATTCCAAATTAGATTTATAATTACAATTGTTATTATAAGCAATACTACAAAGAAAACAAGATTTTCAATTTTCTTTTTATTGTTTCCTCCATCTTCCCCTGAATTTAATTTTAAAATTTGATTTAATTTATCTCTAAACATTTTTCATTCACCCCATACTCTTCTATTAAAAACTTTTTAATGTTTTGAATATCAGATTTATTTACTTTTGTATCTTTTTCTTCTGTCGATTTTTCTTCTTGATTTTCTTTTTTAGTTACATTAACAGGCTTTACTTTTTGAATTTGTGCTACAACTTGATTTTCTAGGCTTTCTTCCTTTTTTTCTTCTTGTTTTTGCTTTTGTACTTTTATCTTTATTTTATTTATCTTTGTTTCTTCTTCATTATCTGATATCTTTGCTTTTACCTTGCAGGTAATTGCTACATAGCCCATATCTTTCAATTTTTTTGTAATATCTTTTTCCATTTCTTGTATATATAGTTCCTTTATTCTTTCTTCCATTGAACCTTGATTTAAAGTTGAACTCGTTTGGCTTGTTGCGTAATTTTCAAAATTTATCTCATTTAGATTTAAACTATCCTTTTTCCCAATAAATGGAGAAATCATAGTAAACAATACATATACACCCATTACTACCCTTATGTACTTTTTTGTTTTATTATTTGGTAATAACATCTCTAAAATAGAAACAATTACAATAGTTAAGGCTAAACTTTTAACCCATGAACTCATAAATTCTATCATTTTTCAATCCTTTCTATCTATACATCATGCCACTATTAGAAATCTTTAGAACCAATGTTGTTCCAATAATAATCATAAAAGAAATACTACTTAAAATTGCCAAAAATATTTTAAAAATATCGCCAATTTGTTCTAAAAGAGACGTTATTTTTTCGTCTGCAATAGGCTCTGTAATACCTGACAGCAATTTATACAAAATAGTCATTAAAGCTAATTTGATAATTGGTACAATACATATTCCAAGTATTATAATAACTCCAACTAATCCTATTGCATTTTTTAAAATAACACCACACCCAAGAACTGTATCTACTGCATCTCCTAGTATTTTTCCAACAACTGGTATTGCACTACTTACAACTGCTTTTGTTGTCTTGGCTGTAATTCCATCAACACTACTTGACATAGTCCCTTCTAGTGAAACAACTCCAACAAATATTGTTAAAATAATTCCTAAAAACCATACAATTCCTGATTTCATGAATTTAGACAACTTGTCTATTTTTACTTGACTTGATAATTTTGAAAGTATCACTAAAGCTACAAAAATCATAATCAGTGGAAGCAAAATATCTTGTATTAAATTCCCAATAAAATTAATCATAAACAAGATAATTGGTTCAATTACTCCACTTGTAGCAATACTTCCAGTTGACATCATCAAAGTAATTAAAAGAGGAACTAACATATTCATAAATGCAACTAAATTAGTTGTTGTATCTTGCACCATTTTCACAATATCTGAAAAATTAGTCAAAACAATTGTAATAATTAATATGTATTGGACATAATAAATCAATTTTGAAATATTATCATTTTCTAAACTTTCACTAATAGACTTCAAAATACTATGTATAACAATAATTGCTAAAATACTTCCAATTGCTTTTATAGAAGCTACAAACTCTTTGCCCAATAAATTCAAGAACCTTTTTGCTAAACTTTCATTATCAACCTCTCCTTTCAATGCATCTTGCAAAATGCTATTAACATCAACATCTTCAAAAAACTCACCTAGATACTCTTTTGAATTCTTCAAAAAATCCTGTATGCCAAACTCCTCTTGTTGCTCCATAATCGTTTCATCTTGACTAGCATAAACTTTAGGAACAGCAAACATTATAATTGCAAAAAATAATATAACAACTTTTAATTTTTTCATTTGTACTCCTTTATGTCGTATTGGGGACGTTTCCTTTTTCACATTTTTGTGAAATTTGGGACACATC
>CATLUC010000161.1 GCA_950059165.1 uncultured Clostridium sp. | reverse complement strand
GGATATTGAGTTATGTATTTATAATACCTTTAAATTTTTCCATGGTGAGCAGGTATATGCTATTAAAATTAGAAACTGTGGAAATCTTCAAAATATTGCTTTTATCTCTTTTATTTGTATTTGTATTTCAAGCCAAGCAATATCATTTAATAGATTTTCATCATCAGTTAAATTTTTTGCTTCCTCTAAACAATATTTTGCACCTTCCAAATTTTCAAAAACACAATCTGCTACCATTGCGTATTGAGCATCCTCATACATTTCTGCATACGTAGCAGAATCTTCCGCAAACGCATATTTTGCATACTCATATAAGGCTTGAGGATTTCCGAATTTTGCAGATGCACGCAAAAATCCGGCTGCTTGTATTTCATCATTATCTTCTAAAGCTAAATGATACAACTGATACGTAATGGCATTTATTTTTTCTGAAAATCTGATAGGCCTAATATCATCTTCTGTTACAAATTGCCAATATTCCGGAATATCATCTAAAGACTCCAGATACAACTCTTTTGCTTTTTTATTATCTTGGCAGATGTCACTTCCTTCTTCTCCCAAAAGCTCCATAAAAGCATCATATAATCCAACTCCTTTTCCTACAACTTCCGTGATGCTTTGTAAACCCTGCGTTAAGCTATCAATCGTTCCATTTACCTTATCTTGAAAGGTTTCTCCCTCTATAGTAGCTAATAGACTCACTAACTCTTGTAATGCTGTTTCATTGTAAGAAGCATGAAACAATTCTCCTGGAATGGTTCCATCATTATATATCTGCATATAGGAGACACTGCCACGATTTCCCAACATTCCATTGTCATAATAAATTTTATTTTCTGTGAACATCATTCCTTTTTTACCATTACCAAACACCGTTATATCAATCAAACCTAAAATATTCTCCTTTTGCACTGCACCCGCATAACTGCTACAAGCATTATTAATTAACGCATTTGGTATTCTTCCATATGTATAAGCCGGCCAGCTTCCTGCCACACCACTAATATATTTTTGAATAACCTCTATTTTTTTTTCACGTTTTCCCATTTATCATTGTCCTTCCTCGTAGTTTAATCTCATTCACAAGAAATAATTATGTATCCACTTCTCATAAAACCTGCTTCACTCTGCATTAAATTTATATTACCATATCCATTCACCGATTGCAATATGTTTTGCATTGCTCTTTGCAATGCATATTTAAAGCCTTATTCGCAATATAATTTGTGACATAGGAGGTGTTACTATGGCTTTTCAATTAAGAACAGATAAAAAAGAAACCGAAAATAAAACTATTCGATTTCCCCTACCCCTTATTGAAAAAATAGAATCCGAAATCAAAGGACAATCTGTGTCATTTTCAAGTTTTGTTATACAGGCCTGTGAATATGCATTGAAAGAACTGAAAAAAGATGAGTAACTATGCTTACAGAAAATTTTTTAAAAAAATATGGTGATTTTCGTTCAAACATACCGAAAATCACCATAAAAAAGAAGAAAGGATTAAATTATATGAAAAATAACATTCCTACATATAATGATAAGCTTCACGAAACTTGTGATTATATGAATAATAATCGTGAACAATTTAAAGATTATGCCATTTACAAAGATAAATTGGAATTTCAACGTGATAATCAAGTAATTTATTTACACAACGCTCTCATAACCCAATTTAACTTTTTAATGGGAAAAAGTAATGTGAAAATTAATGAAACCTTTCCCAAAGGTATAGAGATTATGCCCGTCTTGAATCTGGAAAAACTTCCGGTAGAAAAACTGGCACATCTTTTAGCTTCTTTTTATGAATTTACTTGTAATAACCAAAAGATTTTTGAAATACGAATGCATCTGAATATTGATAAAGATACATCTTATCTAAATTCTTTAATAGAAGAATATAATGGAAATTTTATTGAAAAAATATTGGAAATGAATAACTGCTCAGAAACTAAAAAAAAGAAAAACAAAAAAGCATCCACAACCCCAGACTATTTTTATGCGCTAAGAAATGTATACTTTATATACAAGCAAAAAATAGTCCTTTTTCAAAAGGATTATTTAGAGAAACATTCTGATTTGAAAAAGCTTTCTGGGGTTGAGCAAATTATGAATAAACTAAATATATACTATACTCTTTTGTTTGACGAAGAATTAAACAATAACACTCATTTATCTTTTTATACTTATAAAAATTGGCTTGAAAAAACGTATCCTCAATTTGGAAATTTGAAGGATATTTTCTACACTTGGCTTTTTTCTTCTTTGATTTGTGATGCTTTAACACAATTCTTGACATCTCAAAATACATTTACGCCAGACCAGTATTATATAGAATTTCTAAAACGTCTTAATGCATATATCATAGAATTAATAGAAGATTTTCCTATACAAAAAGTAGATATTACTGAGGAACCCCAAAAAATATTCTTTTACTTGTTTGCATATTATGATTTTCGGGACATTTTACTACAAAATACATACATACTCAAAAGCATAACAACGAGTTCTTCCTTAGAGAATCCCCAACAAAAATATATTATTCCATCATCTTGGAATAAAAAAAAGATATTACATATAAAACTATTAAAAAGTATTTTACAGAAGATAAAGACGATGACGTAAAATACAGAACTTTTTGTACCCAATATAACAAATGTAAAAAGGGGATAGACCTATTGAATAAAAAGGGGTTAAATTTAGAAAATAATTATATCAATCAAAAGGTTGTTTATAGAGAAATCATTTTGAATAAAACAAAATATAGCAAAGACAATGCTAATAGCAGCTGCCTTTTTTCAAACTTATTGAATAATAAAAAATTATCACCATCAGAAATGTATTTCTTGTCTGAGAAAATAAACAGTGGAATATATCGGGAATACGGCATTATAGATGCATATTATATTGAGAATGAATTGATAGAGAACCTTTATCATCTTATAAGTTTAACACTCTCTCAACTATACCCCTCAAAAATTCTGGATACACTAAAACATATTAACTTCCAAATATTAAGCCTGAATTATTCACGGAATAACAGCATTAACTGCTGAAACCCGCACAGTTACT
>CATLUC010000160.1 GCA_950059165.1 uncultured Clostridium sp. | reverse complement strand
ATAATGAATTATCAAAACAAGTAAATTTAGTTAATAAGGCTGAAAAATATCAAAAGGAAAGAGATTTTATACTTGCTGATAATAGAGAACTTCATAATCAAGTAAATAATATTAAAGCAGAATATAAGGAAAAAGAATTTGATATTGAATGGAAATATAAAAGTAAAATTAAGTCTTTAGAAAAGGAAAATAATCATTTACACAAAATTATAGATAAATTTTATGAAACCGTTGATAGATTTATAGTTTGGATTTGTCATAAATTTGATATTGGCGAATCTAAAGAATTAGTTAGAAATTTTGAAAAAGAAACGCATACTTTTATTGACCCAGTAAAACAACTAAAACATGAAGAAAGAAAAAAAGAGTGCGATTTAGAGAGATAGTAACAAAGCACTTAGGTGCTTTGTACTAACTTTTTATATAAATTTCCTTTTTCTTCAAAATTTTTGAAAAATCCGTAGCTTGCTGCTGCAGGAGATAATAAGCAAATTTTTCCTTTTTTAGTTACATTTTTAGCAGTATAAACTGCATCTTCTAAATTATTCACAATGTATCTTTTTTCTTCTATTAGCTTTTTAGCAATATCATGCCCAGTTTTGGGCATACAAATTATATTACTAATATTACTATCATTTAAATAGTTTATAAAGTCAGTATAATCAATTCCTCTATCCATTCCACCTATAATTAATGTATCAACATATTCTAAAGCCTCTACTGCTTCTATAGTCGCTTTTGGAACAGTGCCTATACTATTATCATAATATATAATATCATTATATTTACCAACAAATTCTAATCTATGTTTTAATGTTTTAAATTCACTAATACTTTTTATTGTTTTATTTATATCTAGTTTTAATATCTCTGAAACAGCAAGTACAAACATAATATTATTTAAATTGTAATCTCCAAGCAAATTTCTTGGCTCATTTTTATCGTATATAGCAGTTTCATTAAAATATACCTTATTTTCTTTTATATATATATTGCTTTCATCGTTACCATTAAAGCTTACTTTATAAGTGATTCCTTTTGTATTTTTTACTAGTCTATTTAATATTTCAATATCTGTATTATATAAAAGGTAATCTGATTTTGTTTGGTATTTAAAAATATTGCATTTAGCCATAGCATATTTTTCAAAAGACTCATAATGGTCTAAATGTTCTTCATAAATATTTAGTAAAATCGCAATATTAGGAGATAGCTCTGTGTATTCTAATTGGTGTGATGACATTTCTAAAACTAATGTCATATCTTCTTGTATTGTATCAATATAATCAAATATTGGAACACCAATATTACCTAGCAACACACTTTTTACATTTTGATCTGATAGTATTTTATATATTAATGAACTTGTTGTACTTTTTCCTTTTGTTCCAGTAATTCCTATAGTAAAAACATTGAAAAATTCTAATAATAATTCTAATTGTGATTTGATTTTATGAAGATATTGTGTGGTATCTACATAAGCAAAAGAAATTCCAGGTGCTTTCATAATAATATCATAATCTTGCAAATTTTCTATATATTTCTCTCCACTTATACATGTTATATTATTATCTTTTTTTAATAGTTCAAAACTCTTCTCAAAATCCTCTTTTTTATCAGCAATATATAAGTGTTGTTCTTTTAAATATCTCCTTATCAATTTATATGTTGATTGACCTTCTTTTCCGAATCCTAAAATAAGTACTTTTTTGTCTTTAAAATATTGTATTAAATCATTAATCACTTAAAAATACCTCTTTTCTTAATATATCATTTTGTTCTTCGTTTAAATTATTTTCTTCATTATATATCTTAGTTAAATCGTTTTTAGTATCTATTAGTTTATAATTATCTTTGTAGTATCTTAATAAATATGGTAAATCTATTTTTGCTTTTTCAATATTTTCAATTGTTTTACTTATCGCAAAATTTACTTCTTCAAAAGTACCAACACAGTCAAAAGGTTTTGTTTCTCCATTTCCTGTTAATTCTAAAAATGTATTTAGCAAATTTGATTTTTCTAATAAATCTTCTCCAAAAATTCTAACTAATTTTTCTTTGTATAAGTATGGACTTAATATTATATATGCAAATAAACATTTAGCACAATTACAACACCATTTCCATTCTTCTTCTTTACTACCAATATTGCAACTTTTAAAAGTATTATGATATTTTTCCTTCTTTGAGAAGATTTTTGCAATTTGTAGTTCATTCAATGGTCTTAAAAAGCTAAAATACTTTATTGGTGCTCTTAGATATTTGCTTGCATATTCTTCAAAATCACATTCAAATTCAAAACTTTTTGAGTATTGGTGATTTATCTTTTCTCCTATAACATTTGACTCATTGGCACTATTTTCATTGGATAAAGCAATATATTTTTTAGATAACATATATGCCACAAAATATGATAAAAATGCGAGCATAGCAGAAAACGGAGTGTGTCCATTTATAAATCCTCGTTCATTTAGATTTATTAAATTTTTATCTATAGTTCTATAAATTTCAATTATATTATTTGATCCAAATCCTGCTATTTCTGCACATTTTAAAGTTACTGGTTTTGGATTGATAATTAAACAATAATCATCATTTCTATTAACTTTTAGTGTTTCTAGTGTTACAACAGAATCTTTTCCACCACCTATAGGTACTATGTAACCATTAAACGTATCTGTAATTTTTTCATAGTTAAACATACTTGTATTATTCGTACATTCTATATTTACAAAATCCTTAATATCTATTTTTATATTGTTTGTGTAAAATAATTCTCCTAGTCCAAAAAAATATAACTTTTTCCACCATTCAACTTGTTCTGCATTTAAATAACCACACTTAATAACAATTCTAGGAGAACATGTACTTTTCCAATAACTTATAAGTTCTATAAGTCCTATATGAAATACCATATTTTGAACATATGGGGTATTAATACTCTTAAAAGCTAAGTCTTTTTTTAATATTCTTAATTTTGGTTTGAATTTTGTAAGTTTTGGTATTTCAAATTCATACTCTAAATATATTGCTTCATTATCATCTTTTATATTATAGCTATTAAAATGAAATTCTTCATATTCTTTTCTATATTGTTTAAATTGTAATGAATTATCCATTATTTATATCCTTTCTCTTTTAACTTTTATACCATATTGAAACTTA
>CATLUC010000159.1 GCA_950059165.1 uncultured Clostridium sp. | reverse complement strand
AATATATCAGTTCACCTTTTAATGCCAGCTTGCATTTCCGGTCAAACTGGTGTCTGACAGTTTCCTCGTCTAAGGAAGAAGGTTGCTTCATAGAATTCACCTCCTTCCCGACAAACAGGATCAGAGCTAAGGTCCTTTTTCCCTTTCACTACTATCCCGTATGGGTGATGCCCGATGTTGGGGTCTGGAAGAAAATTTTCAAAAAATTTCTACATATATAAAATACGTCCATATGAGGCAAAACCCATTGGACGTTATTAACTGTAAATTAATTTATTTGCAGGTTTCAATATTTTTGCAGAGGATTTGAATATTTTTCTTTATCTGTAAATTATTTATGGGGACAAAGATTTTTCCTTGCCCCCTCAGCAGACATAATGCAATGTCTATTTATACAGTACAGAACTGTCAGGTCATAATAAACTGTACTATCAAGCCATTATATTTTAAACCTAAATCGTCTAATATATTAAGAAAGGTGGTGAATTTTGTGTGCGCAAAATACCTGATAAATTAAGTGAACTTATTAAAGCGGCTCGTGAAGGTGGATTGATTACCGCTGAATCTTTAGCTGAAAAAATTGGTGTTACTGAACGATATTTGTATCGTATTGAAAATGAGCATAAAAAACCAAGTTATGATGTTTTGTTCAAATTAATTCGGGAACTTGGTCTTGATTCTAATACCATCTTTTATCCTGAAAAAAATTTACAAACCGATGAATATGAATCAATTATGCGTAAATTGTTGGTTTGCGATAAACGTTCTTTATTAATAATCAAAGCCACCATAGAAGCTGCTTTAGAAAGTCAAACAAAATACTAATTTGTTGCAAAAGCATAATAGTTTTTTCTAAATATTATTATGCTTTTGCATATTATTTTGTGTCTAATAGTTTCTTTACATATGTTGATATATCATTTGAATCTATTTCAGATATTCTGACAATTTTATCCTGTGCATCCCGTTCAACAATTAGTGAAACATTTTTCTTATCATCTACATCTCCTTGAATCATTTTCGATCCATTTTCATCATAAAAGACATAGATAGCAGTTTCATTATATTTCCAAATTCCTTGCTTTTCATCATATGAAACCCCATAATTTTGATATTCGTTTAGTGTGTCATCGCCCACTTTGTCATCGCCTTCTTCATGAGCAGTTGCGTCCAAAGATTTTACTAGTTTCATTTCCTCAGTATTTTTGTCAAATTCTTCCTGACTCAATACACTGATTCCTATTAGTTTATATGACGTATCACGATCCACTTTCAAATCTATCTCGCCATTTTCAAACGAAAATCCATTTATGTTGCCTTCTCTATCTTTGACATCTTTAAACCTGCGTACCAGTTTCCCATTATAATAGAATCTTTCTTTATCTTTATCGTAATTAAGACCATAATCCTCGTATTGCCTATACTCACTAATATCAAAATTATTTTTTTCATCATCCGATACACTTTCGTCAAACTCTACTGCTTTACTTTGATCATCAGTTGTCTTTTCGGACTTCGAAATAGTTGTTTTTTCTTCCATTGTTTCTGCTTTGCCACAGCCTAACATTAACAAACCAAATGCCAAAGTTAAGCAAACACTATATACTAGTTTTCTCATATATCAATTCCTCCTGTTATTTTATTATTTTGTACAAAAAACTCACCTGACAGTATTCTTTATTTTGTTCACAAAAGACTACTGCAATAGTCTGCCTGATTAAAGAATAACATATTTCTATTTAATATGCAATATCTTTTTTATTTAGTTTTAATAACATTCTTTTTGAGCCATATACATCTCATAAAATTTTCCTTTCCTTTCTATTAGTTCGTCAAAAGAACCATTTTCAACAATTTGCCCATTTGAAAAAGTTAAAATCCTATCACATACTCGGCAAGCGCTCATTCTATGAGATATTAGTAGTAATGTTTTATCCTTACATAACTCAGCAATATTTTCATATAATTTGTTTTCGATTAAAGGATCTAAACTTGCAGTAGGTTCATCAAGAATAAGAATTTTTGATTCCCTGTTAACCCCTCTGCTAATTGCTAATTTTTGCCATTGACCACCTGATATTTCTGTTCCATTTTCCTCAAGTTGTCCTAATTTAGTTTTTTCTCCTTTTTCAAATGATTTTAAAAGTTCATTTAGCTCCAAGGCTTTTATAAATGGATTATGAAAATTTATTTTTTTCTCTCCTAAAGTTATATTTTCCTCTATCGAAGTTTGATATTTAATATAATTTTGAAAAACACATACTATTTTTTTCATGGACTCTTTGCTAATTTCATTAATATCCACATTGCCTATTCTTATCTTTCCGTCCGATACAGTATATAAGCCTAAAAGTATATTAATAAATGTAGATTTGCCACTGCCATTCTCCCCAACAATAGCAATTTTCTCTCCATCTCTAATTTTAACAGATATATTTTTCAATGCATAATTTAAGGATGCAGGATATTTGTATGTAACATTTTCAAACGAAATACTGTAATTTTCTAACAATTTGTTGCCCCAAATTTTTTCTGGTAATTGCAGAAAGCCTTCCCATTCATCTATTAACCAGGTCACATTCATTATCTCCTTAATAATATTTGTTAAATTTTCAAGTTCCTGTGTAAGTAACTGAAATACATTAACTAATAACAGAATACTGCCTAAACCTATGCTTTGATTATATACCATCCAAAATGTCTCATACATACACCATCCAAAAACTATATATTTTAAAACATTGGTTACTATTTCATAATAGCCATATTTTTTATTTATCTTTAAATATTTGTTTGTAAGTAAATTATTAAGAGATTTGGCCTTTTCATAAAAAAACTTTTCTAACTCAAGCAATTTTACGTCCTTTACATTTTCCCGTCCAAACACAACATTTAAAAAATATTCCTTTTTTCGTTCTTCTGTGAAAAATTCTTTTGCAGTATTAAATTTACATTTGTTCTTTTTACTTCCAAGGTATATTCCAGGAATCGCTGATACTATCACAACAAACGGAAAATAAACTTTCATTTGTCCAAGCATAATTGAGTATATGGATATAGAAATTATATTTGCAACTACTTCAAATAGTGTAGTTATTGCAATAACTGTTTCATCCCCTAACTTTGTATCTATTCTTTCAAGCAAATTGAATACGGTTTCATTTTCAAACTCTTCTATTTTAAGTTTCTTTACTTTTTGGTGAATA
>CATLUC010000158.1 GCA_950059165.1 uncultured Clostridium sp. | reverse complement strand
AAGCCTTCAAGAGTTAATAAAAGAACAAAAATTTTAAGCATATTTGATGTAAAAATTCACCAAGTGAATGGCTAAAAAATGCCAGTTAGAGTGCTAAAGTTCGCTAAATGTACTAAATTTTATAAAAATACAGAGATTAGTTCACCAAGTGTACTTGAATTTAGCTAAAATTTAAAAGAAAAGTACACCGAGTGAACTAGAAATTACTAAAATTAAAAGAACAAGTACACCAAGTGAACTTAAAATTTCAAAAAAATTAGCAAAAAGTACACTAAATGAACCTACAGATAAGGATTATAAAATGGTGTTAGAATAGAAATATAGACACAGAATTTTACACTTATAAAAAAAGATGTTAAAATAACAACAGAAATGGTGTTAGAATAGAAATATAGACACAAAACTTTACACTTAGAAAAAATGTAAAAATAAAAAAGCAAAGAAATTAGGAAAGTCTAATCTCTTTGCTTTTTCAAGTTAGACGAAAAAATACAATTAAATTAAAAAGAAAAATTTGAAAAATTATAAATTTCATATTGACAAAAAGAAAACAAAACATTATAATCAAACAAAGGTTTGCAAAAAAGGTGGAAACTTCTATAACAAATTACATATATAAGGAGTGTGATGATAATGGAACAAGAAAAAGCATATGAGATTTTTACAGATGCAAGTTTTGATGATGAAACAAAAATAGGAACTTATGCTATTATTATCGTACAAGAGAAAAAAGTAATAAAATCAATTGCTAAAAAATGCAATATACAGTTAGAAAGCTCAACAGAATGTGAAGTATTTGCTATTTTTAGAGCTATTAATATGATAGAAGGAAGTTTATTAAAAAAGAAAATAGCTCAAAAGTTTTGGCTAAGAACAGATTGCTCTGTAGCAAGGGATTTTTTTATAGAAAAAAATAATAATATAAAAATTTTTGAAACAAATGAAGAATTATTAAATACAATAAAGAAATCTTATGATAGAATCAAAAAAAGATTAGCAAAAAAAGATTGTAGCTTTAAACTAAAATGGATTCCAAGAGGAGCTAATAAGATTGCTCATAAATATTCTTATTCTGCGTTCCAAAAACTTAAACAGACTAGTTATAAAAAGGATATTATATTAATAGAGAAAGAATCGTTTTTAGAATTATTAAAAGGATTTAATTCAAGACAATGTAAAGTGATTATATATTTATTTAAGATTTCAAATGAGGATAAATTTATATTAAAAACACAAATGGATATAGCAAGGTCATTAGAAATATCAATATCTTACATTAACAAAATATTTCAAGAACTTATAAAATTAAATGTTTTAACAAAAATAAAGAATGGAAAATATAGTTTAACAATTTAGAAAAAAGGGAAATAAAAGGGAATTGAACATATCAAAATCTCAGCATATAATGTACTAAAAGTTTTAAACAAAACATAGTATTAAAAAGAAAGCTGGTGAGAATTTTGAAAAAGAGTTTGAATATTACATTTATTAATCCTAATACAGAAGAACAGATAGTACAAGCTATGTCTGGAGTTCTTGCTTATAATTTAGCTGAGAATGATGAAAATATAAAATTCAATTACAACAATTCAAATACTTATCAAAATTCTCACCAGAAAAAAGAAGATGAATTAGAATTGTAAAAATTTAGAAAAATACTATAAATTTTAAATAAGTTATGCTATAATTTGAGCAAATAGAAACTTATATAGGAGAGTAATTTTATGGCAAATATAAATTTTTTAGAAAATGAGGTTATAGAATTTAAGAAAACAACAGGAGAATTAAAAGAAGGCATAATTTCTATCGTTTCAATATTAAATAAACATCAAGGTGGAAAGCTATATTTTGGAATAAAAGATAATGGCGAAATAATTGGACAAGATGTATCAAGTAAAACAGTACGAGAAGTTTCAAAAGCAATATCTGAAAATATAGAGCCAAAGATATATCCAATTGTGAATAAAGTTAAATTAAATGACAAAGACTGTATATTAGTTGAATTTGAAGGAGATGATATTCCTTATTTAGCTTTTGGACGAGCTTATATGAGAGTTGGAGATGAAGATAGACAACTTTCAATGAAAGAAATAAGGAAAATAATTTTAAAAGATGAAAACGAAATAGGTAAATGGGAAAGTAAAATATCTGACTATACAATAGATGACATTGATGAAGAATTGTTAAAAGAATTTATAGAAAAAGGTAGAAAAGCAAAAAGAATCAATTTCCCATATACAAACAAAGAAGAAATATTAAAGAAATTATCTTTAGTAAATAAGAATAATGAATTATTAAATGCAGGTTATATTTTATTTGCAAAAGAAGCAAAACTTGAAATGCAAATGGCTATTTTTGCAACAGAAACAAAATTGACTTTTCTAGATATAGATCAAGTTTTTGGAAATATTTTTGAACTAATAGAAACAGGAGAAGGATATATTAGAAAAAATATAAAATGGCCTGTCAATTTCAAAAGTGGTGGAATAGAAAGAGTAGAAATACCAGAAATACCTTTAGAAGCAATAAGAGAAGCAATAATAAATTCACTTATACACAGAGATTTTAAAAATCCAAAAAGCAATGAAGTAGCAATCTATAAAGATAGAGTAGAAATATTTAATCCTGGAGAATTTCCAGAAGGATATAAACCAGAAGATTTTATTAAAGGAGAAGGTTCTATTCCAAGAAATCCATTAATAGCAAACACTCTATATTTATCAAAAGATATTGAAAAATGGGGTTCTGGTTTTAGAAGGATTACAGAAGTATGTTCAAAAGCATATATAAAAGTAAAATTTGAAATTAGAAAAAATGGATTTATGGTTATTTTTTACAGAAAGACAGATGAAGAATTGCTTGACTTAACAGGAGAAAATAAAAATAACAGTGCCAACGGCACTGAAAATGGCACTCAAATTGACACTGAAAAATTAATTTTAAATTTATTAGAAAAAACACCAGACATCACGCAAAAAAAATTATCAGAAAAAACAAACATATCATTAAGAACTGTAAAAAGAATAATACAACAATTAAAAGAAAAAGATATAATTGAAAGAATTGGCTCAGATAGAAAAGGATATTGGAAGATAAATGAGAATAGTTAGTGATTACTGCAATATTTTCTTTATATTATTTTTCCAATTTTGTCAACATTCTTTCAGAATATTTTTAAATTATTACATATTTTTTGTAGAATTTTAGCAA
>CATLUC010000157.1 GCA_950059165.1 uncultured Clostridium sp. | reverse complement strand
AAAAACACAAAAAAATGGCAAAAAAAGCTAAGTAGACATAAATTCAAAAATAACAGGGTATGTGGAAACATGTATATGCACACTACCCATTTGAAATAAAAAAATAAAGAAAGTGCTTGTTACACAAGAGATAGAGTAGAGATACTTTATCTCTTTTACAAAGTAGATTCACTAAATAAATCTAAAAATTTTTATTTTACTTTTTTCAGTAATTATGATATATATAAGAAAAAATAACTGAGGTATGAGTTGTTTTGGCTTATTAATAGATACACATATCATTCAATGGATGTATTCATTATTATCACAAATAAAAATTAGTAACGTATTATTTGGACTAAAAGATAATTTATATGATTTGGCAGGAAATATTGGGACTATTATCGCAGGAATTTTTGTTGGAATTACTTTATATAAATTAACTTCATACCAGATTTGTATAGCTACATGTATAACAATCTTCTTTATTTGTTTTGTATTTTTATTTAAAATTGAAAATAAGAATATTACTTTACAACACAAAAATATAACAAAAGAGATATTGAAAATAGAAAGTTCAAAGGATTATATAAAGTATTCTTGTTCTAGAAGATTACAGTTGTACTTAATTTTAGGATTTTTTATAGTAATGCTTACAGAAAATTTAGGAATTGATAAAAGTTTTGCTAGAATATCATGGGCTATATTGCAAATAATTTGCAATGGGATAGGAGTAGTAGTTTCCTTTAAAAGTGATAAAATTAATAGGGGTAAATTCTTTAAGTTGGCAAATATTTCTAGTATTATCATTTTGTTGATAGCAGGATTATCTAAAAATATCATATTTTCTTTCATTGCTATTTTATGGATAGACATATTGAGTGATTTTTATAGCCCTATGATAGATGCACCTTTAACAAATGAAGTACCAAAAGAATTACAACTACATTTTGCAAATCTAAAACATATTTTGTCATATATAGGTAGAGGAATAGCCTATGTTATATCAGGATACTTGATAAGTTATAATTATAAAATTATATTTTTAGTAAGTATACCATTTTTAATATATCAAAATTATATAGGACTTCGAGCATTGAAAGATTGTAAAAAAACTAATGTATATGGAAAGAATACAAGTACACCAAATGGAGATGATTAAAAAAGAAATACTAGAAGTAGAGTATCATGTTTTAATATTATTTTGGAGGTTAAATATGCAAGAGAAAAATAAAAATTTGATAATAAGAAGTAGTGCTGCAGAATTTTTAATATTTGAACAACAAAAGCAGGAAAAAGGAATTGAAGTAAGATTTGAAGATGGAGATTTATGGTTGACTCAGAAATTACTTGGAGAACTTTATGACACAACTAGAAATAATATAACAATGCATATACAAAATATTTTTGCAGATGGAGAATTAGAAGAAAAATCAGTTAGTAAGAAATTCTTACTAACTGCATCTGATGGCAAAAGTTATAATACAAATTATTACAATTTAGATATGATTATTTCAGTAGGATATCGTGTAAGTTCAGATAGAGCAATTCGGGTTTAGAAGATGGGCAACAAATGTATTAAAACAATTTGCAAAAAAAGGTTATATTATTGATAAAAAAAGGATGGAAAATGGAACATTTTTTGATGAAGATTACTTTGAAGAATTACTTGCAGAAATAAGAGAAATAAGATTATCAGAAAGAAGATTTTATCAGAAAATTACAGATATATATGCTACAGCTATTGATTATGATAAAAAATCCCCTACTACTATCAAATTTTTTAAAAAAGTGCAAAACAAGATGCACTATGCAGTAACTCATCAGACAGCAGCTGAGATTGTTTATAATAGAGCAGACCATACAAAAGAACATATGAATTTAACATCATGGAAACATTCTCCAGATGGAAAGATATTAGAAACAGATGTAGTAATCGCTAAAAATTATCTAAAAAAAGAAGAACTAGAGCAACTAGAACTTATTGTTTCAGCATTTCTAGATTTAGCAGAAGCAAGAGCCAAAAGAAATATTCCAATGACCATGGAAGATTGGGCAAATAGAATAGATAAATATTTATTATCAGACGATAGAGATATATTAAAAGATGCAGGAAAAATATCACATGAAATAGCAGAAGAAAAAGCTTTAGCAGAATTTGAAAAATATAGAGTAATACAAGATAAGTTATATCAATCAGATTTTGATAAATTAATAGAGAGTAGTAATAAATAATATAGAAAGGAAACATATAAATAAAAAATGAAATGTTATATAAAAGATTATCCAAGACCACAATTTGTACGAAAAGAATGGCAAAACTTAAATGGAAAATGGAATTTTGTATTTGATGATAATGATGAAGGAGAAATAAAGAAATATTTTAAAGATTTTCCGATTAATAAAAAAATAATAGTACCATTTACATATGAAACTAAATTAAGTGAAATAGAAGATGAAAGTGTACATTACATAGTTTGGTACAATAGAAAAATAAACATATCAAAAGAACAACTGCAAAATAATAACATAATGCTAAATTTTGAAGGTAGTGATTACAAAACAAAAGTATGGATTAATGGAAATTATATAGGAGATAATATAGGTGCATATTCAAGATTTTCATTTAATATAGAAAAATATGTTATAGAAGGCAAAAATGACATTACAATAAAAGTTGAAGATTCTTTATCAAAAGACCAACCAAGAGGAAAACAACGATATAAAAAAGAAAGTTGGAAATGTTGGTACATACAAACAACTGGAATATGGAAAACAGTATGGATAGAATGGGTATCTAAAAAATATTTAAAAAATGTCAAAATTACACCAAAAACAGATAAAGTACAATTAGAAATTGAAACTAATTTATCAGAACAAGATATTGAAAAACAAAAATATTATATTGAAACAGAAATATCATTTAATGGGGAAATACTAAATAAAACAAGAGAAATAGTAAATAGCAATTATCAAAAAATCGAAATAGATATAGTGCAAGAAGGAGTAAAACATGATATACAAAAATGGTCAATTAATAGCCCTAATTTATATGATATTAATTATAAATTATATTGTGAAGAGAAAGTTATAGATACAGTACATTCTTACTTTGGAATAAGAGAAATAGCAATTAAAGGAGATAAAATATTCTTAAACGGTCAAGAATTATATTTAAAATTAATACTAGATCAAGGATATTGGAAAGAATCACATTTAACACCACCAAATGAAGAAAGTTTAACAAAAGATATAGAAAGTGTTTTAGCTTTTGGATATAA
>CATLUC010000156.1:2361-3275 GCA_950059165.1 uncultured Clostridium sp. | reverse complement strand
CCCCATAATCCTACAATTAAAAGATAAAATAAAAAGTAGGATTATGGGGCCGTCCCCAAATCCTATATTCTAAAAGAGAGGAATAAAATGATTTATCAAGAGAAATTTAAAATTGGGCTAAAAGACGTATGGAAAGGAAATGAAGTAAGCAACAAAGCAATTTTAGAATATTTAGAAGATGTAGCAGCATATCATTCAGATAGTGTAGGATATGGAATAAATAGCAGTAATGAAACAGGTGTTACATGGATTTTGCTAAACTGGAAAGTAAAAGTAATAAAAAGACCACAATATGGGCAAACTTTAAATATACACACTTGGTCAAGAGGAATTCTAAAATGTTATGCTTTTCGTGACTTTGAAGTTTATGACGAAAACAACAATTTATGTGTAATTGCAACATCTAAATGGTTGTTAATAAATAATAAAACAGGTAAAATTGCAAAAATAGAAGAGGAAATGGCTAAAAGTTATCACTCTGAAACAGAAAAACTTGTATTTCCTGAAAAAGATATAGAAAAAATAAAATTGCCAGAAAATTATGAAAGTCAAATTGTTTACCAAGTAAAAAGAAAAGACATTGATATTATTGGGCATATGCACAATTTATATTATTTAGATTTAGCATATGAAGCATTACCAGAAGAGGTTTACAACCAAAGACCATTTGATGAGTTTTCCATAATGTATAAAAAAGAAATAAAACTAGGTGAAACTGTAAATTGTAAATATTCAAAACAAGAAGGAAAACATATAGTAGTAATAGAAAGTAAAGATGGAAAAACATTAAATGCAGTAATTGAGCTAAAATGAATTCTAGATAGGATTTTGGGGCCGTCCCCAAATCCTACAAAAAAATTTTAAAAAAATGTTGAATTTTGTAAATGAAGTGTGATATAATACAAGTCGGTTTT
>CATLUC010000156.1:0-2315 GCA_950059165.1 uncultured Clostridium sp. | reverse complement strand
CAAGAATAAACTATTCACATGGTAGTTGGGATGAACAATCTGAAAAAACAGAAGAAGTTATCAGATTAAGAAAAGAATTAGATATTCCAATTTCACTATTACTAGATATGCAAGGACCAGAAATTAGAACAGGAATGTTAGTAACAGGAAAGAACGAGAAAATACAATTAGAAGATGGACAAAAATTTACATTAGTAAATGAAGATATAGTAGGAGATAAAGACAAAGTTTCTGTATCTTATAAAGAATTATACAACGACGTTAAACCAGGAAGCAAAGTATTAATTGATGATGGAGCAATTGAATTAGTAATTGATGAAATTGTTGGTAAAGATATTGTATGTACAGTTGTGCATGGAAATGGTTTAGGAAGTAGAAAAACAATAAACTTACCAGGAACAGCAGTACGTTTACCAGCTTTAAAACAAAAAGATATTGATGATTTAAAAACAGCTTGTGAACATGATTATGACTATGTTGCAATGTCTTTTGCAAGAAACAAAGATGATATTGACCAAGTAAGAAAAGTATTAGACGAAAATGGTGGAAAAGACATCAAAATTATCACAAAAGTAGAAAATGTTGAAGGTCTAGAACATATGGAAGAAATCGTTGAAAATGCTGATGTTCAAATGATTGCACGTGGAGACATGGCAACAGAAACAGACTTTACAGAACCACCAGTTATGCAAAAAAGATTTATCAAATTATCTAATAAAGCAAATAAACCAGCAATTACAGCAACACAAATGTTAGAAACTATGACATATAATCCATTACCAACAAGAGCAGAAGCAAGTGACGTAGCTAATGCTATTTATGACAGAACAAGTGCTGTTATGTTATCTGGAGAATGTGCTATGGGAAAATACCCAGTTGAATGTGTTAAAACAATGGTAAAAATAGCAAATAGAGTAGAAAGTGATATTGATTATTGGAAAAAATTTAGAGAAAATGAAAATATAGATATGACAGACTTAGAAAGCAAAATTTCTTATTCATCAGCAGTTATGGCGATGAACTTAAATGCAGATGCTATTGTTTGCTACACAAACACAGGAGATTCAGCAAGAAGATTTTCAGGAATGGGAGTTGGTTGCCCAATATTAGCTATTACAGATAATAAAAGAACATATAATCAATTAGCAATAGCTTGGAATGTAACACCTATTTTTATTGAAAAGAAAAATACTATTGATGAAGTGGTAGAAGCAGGAATTGAAAAATTAAAACAAAAAGGAATTCTTGAAAAAGGTGATATGATTGTTGTATCTGGTGGAGCAAAATGGCTTTCATCAGCAGAAGATAGCAAAATTATTGGTGGAATTGCAAAAATTTAATTAAATATAAATATGTAATATTATGAAAAAAGCTTTTATGTCTAATGAAATTAGATATAGGGCTTTTTTGCTTGGTAAATTAAGAAACTTTGATTTGCTAACCTTAAAAGGTAGACGTAAAATGTTGCAAAATTTGACATTTTCGGTAAAATTGGTTATAATAAAATTACCAGCAAAATTGCTGTTTATTATATATTATATATTATTTTCAGGCGATAATTAATGCCTGTTTATTTGAAGAGCATTCTATCAAGGAAATGTGATGGAGTGCTATAAAACGATTTATAGATGTAACTTTAGTAGGTGTGATTTCTTGAAATTTAAGAAATCATAGTTTAACTCGTAAACAACAATGTGGTTTTTGTTTGAAACCACAAAGAACATTGAAAAATGAATATTAAGGAGGAGAAATCTAATGAATAAAAATAGGAAAGCGATTTTTTTGCTAACAGTTCTATTATTGTGTGGTTTTTTGTTAGTTGTAGTCGTAAGTTCCATGCTACAGTCTTGTAGTAACACAACGGAGAAAGTCTCATCTCCATCTTCTGTTGAAGAGGCAAAGGAAGAGAATAGTGGACGGAAGAGTCAACAAGAGGTTGCAGAAGCATATATATTACAATTGAATGGAGAACGTGAAGTAACTATAAAAGTAAACGAAGAAGCTAAAGATGCCGGTGTTAATTTATTAGACAAGAACGGGGCATCTGCTCCCAAAACTGAAATTGATAAAGTTTCGTATAAAATCGAAATTTTATCGGAAAGTAAGGATGGAAAAGAAATTTGGGAGCTTGTCAAGGATTGGACTAAGCTCTCAGAATTAAAGTCATACGATACTTCGAAAGTAGCTAAGTATCGGTATGCTTTCAAATACAAAAACGAAACGATTTATCGTTATGTTTTTGTAGAAGAGGCAAAGGAAAAGGCAGAGCAGAAGCCGAGCCAGCCGGAGCAGAAGCCGAGCCAGCCGGAGCAGAA
>CATLUC010000155.1 GCA_950059165.1 uncultured Clostridium sp. | reverse complement strand
AGATAAACACTCTTTAATTTTAAAATATTTTTCTTTTAAATCATTTTTTATAATCTCCAATGATTCATTATATTCTTGTTCTTTTGAAATTTTTTTAGAAATAATAATATAAAAATTTTTTGATGATGATTTTTTACTCGAATTTATTTTATTAATATATTCAATATAATCTTCAGATATTTTTTCTAAATATTTATTTTCTTTTTTCTGAATATTTTTTTTGATATTAAAAATATTTTTTTCT
This sequence comes from uncultured Clostridium sp., assembly GCA_950059165.1. Classification (GTDB taxonomy): domain Bacteria; phylum Bacillota; class Clostridia; order TANB77; family CAG-508; genus CAG-269. The sequence goes on along the minus strand of CATLUC010000155.1, from coordinate 3,034 downwards.
AAATTTTCCTTAGAACTCTGAATCAAAATCTGAATATCAAAATTACATGTTTTTAAAAAAATTTTATAAGAATTCAAAATTGCTTGTTTTTCTAAATCGGATTTTAAATTATAATTAATTGGTGTAACTTTTAAAATTTTTACATATTGATTTTTTATTTTTATAATTCCATTATTTTTAATTTCATCTATTTGAATCCAACTTTGAGTGGACAAAACAGAATTATCAAATTTATTCGTTATTTTTTTCACCTCCCATCAAATTACAAATATTTTACATTATCTTACAAACTTTGTCAAGAAAAAGTCATCTTCTTTTTTCGACTATTTTCGCAAAAATATTAAAATTAGCATTTTAAGTAAGCACAAAAAAAGACCAGCTTAGAATTTTGACATTCCATATTACATTCATAACACATTCACTGTTCAATAATAAAAATTGCAAATTACATTTTAAGTCAAATTTTTTAGATTATAAAAATCTCTCATAATAAAAAAAATTTTTATGAATAATTTTTTTATTTTTGCTAATAATAATTTTATAAGGTTAATAATAGTTGAGCCAAGAGTAACCATGGATTTTTGTTAGTTCATTGCTATTCGGGCAAAGATATATTATAGTGTATTATTATATTATAATATGTCGGCGATAAGAGTAAATTATTTGTTTGTAGGCTATATAATTCTCTCTATAAAATTTTTAATATGGTCAAATAATAGGTAATTTATTCGAGCTAAGATTATTTTTATATCTAGTGTATCTTTTTATGAAGTGGTTATTAGTAGTCCCCTTGGGATGAATATAGTTACTTGTGGTGTATTGATAGTCGAGCGACTGATTAATATATTTGGTATAAGGCTTATTTATATAGCAATATATATTAGGTTTAAATATTAGGTATATTAGTTTTAGTAGAGATTATTATTAGCTTTATGATTAAAGCCAGATAACTAAATTATCTGGCTTTAAATTTATTTAAGATATGTCCCTAATTTCACAAAAATGTGAAAAAGGAAACGTCCCCATCGTCACATTTAACATGGCATTATATATCCAAGTTCTTAACATATTTTGCATTAGCTTGAATAAAATCTCTTCTTGGTTCTACCTCATCCCCCATAAGCAAAGTAAATATTTCATCTGCCTTAATAGCATCATCCATAGTAACTTTAACCAAAATTCTAGTTTCTGGATTCATAGTAGTTTCCCATAATTGTTCTGGATTCATTTCACCTAAACCTTTATATCTTTGAAGTCCCAATTGCTCCCTCGTAATTCCTTTTTCTTCTAATTCTTTATAAGCTTTTTCCAAATCTTCATCTGTATAACAATACTTATCTTCCATTCCCTTTTTTGATAATTTATACAATGGAGGTTGAGCCAAAAATACATTCCCATTTTCTATTAAAGGTCTCATATAACGGAAGAAAAATGTCAACAATAATGTTCTAATATGAGCACCATCAACATCAGCATCAGCCATAATAATAACCTTACCATATCTAATTTTTGTTACATCAAAATCACTACCAATACCAGCTCCTACAGCCAAAATTACAGGATTTAATTTATCATTTCCATAAATTTTATCAGCCCTTGCTTTTTCCACATTCAACATTTTACCCCAAAGTGGCAAAATAGCTTGAAACTTCCTATCTCTACCTTGCTTTGCACTACCACCAGCTGAATCTCCCTCAACAATATAAACTTCACATTCATCAGGATTCTTACTACTACAATCTGCAAGCTTACCTGGCAAAGTAGAAGTTTCTAAAGAACTCTTTTTCCTTGCCAATTCTCTTGCTTTCCTTGCTGCTTCTCTTGCTCTTGAAGCACTAATACATTTTTCCAAAACAGCTTTTGCAACATTAGGATTTTCCTCCAAAAAGCTTGATAAAGACTCATTAACCATACTTTGTACAACACCTGTTACCTCACTATTTCCAAGCTTAGTCTTAGTTTGTCCCTCAAATTGAGGTTCTTTTACCTTTACAGAAACAACTGCTGTTATCCCTTCTCTAATATCTTCACCTTGCAAATTTGGGTCTTTTTCCTTTAAAATTTTATGACTTCTTGCATAATCATTAAAAACCTTTGTTAAAGACCTTTTAAATCCCTCTAAATGAGTTCCACCCTCAATTGTATTAATATTATTAGTAAAAGTATAAATATTTTCAGAATAGCTAGAAGTATATTGAATTGCAATTTCTACTGGAACTTCCCCATCAGTCTTTTCAATATAAATTGGAGACTTATGTAATTTTTCTTTATTTTTATTCAAATATTCCACAAAAGAAATCAAACCACCCTCAAAACAAAACTCTGCTTTCTTTGGTGTTTCCTCTCTTTTATCTTCAATAGTAATCTTCAAACCTTTAGTCAAAAAAGCAATCTCACGAAATCTTTTTTCCAAAACCTCATATTCATATTCAGTACTTTCAAAAATAGTATCATCAGCCAAAAATCTAACCTTAGTACCAGTACCAGTTGCATCACCAATCTTCTCTAACTTTTGAACTGTCTTACCCTTTTCAAACTTCATTTTATAAAGACAACCATCTCTTTTAATCTCAACCTCAGTCCAATTTGACAAAGCATTAACAACAGATGCACCAACACCATGAAGTCCACCAGACACCTTATAACCACTATCTCCACCAAACTTTCCACCTGCATGTAAAACAGTATAAACAGTTTCTGCTGTAGAAATATTTGTTTTAGGGTGAATTTCAACCGGAATTCCCCTACCATTATCTGTTACACAAATAATATTTCCTGGCTCAATAACCACATTAATTTCTGTACAATAACCAGCTAAAGCCTCATCAACACCATTATCAACAATTTCATAAACCAAATGATGCAATCCCCTAACAGATGTACTACCTATATACATTCCTGGCCTTTTCCTTACAGCCTCTAATCCCTCTAATACTTGAATTTGCTCTGCTCCATATTCATGCTCAAATTTTTCCATTTATATCCTCCTTTTTTGTTTAAATATATATAATAACATTATTCATAAGCTACTAAA
>CATLUC010000154.1 GCA_950059165.1 uncultured Clostridium sp. | reverse complement strand
TCCAATTATTTAATATCTTGTCAGGTCGTAATCCGATTTCCTATTAGTTTTAATATTTCTTCATATTCCTTCTTTTTTGTTTCTTCTCCTGCAAAATTAGCTTTACTTAATACCCCATTTTTACCAGTTAGCATTGCTATACTCATCCCTGCTAAAATTAGTAAAATAATTATTGTAATTATCAATGCAATTAGTGTAATTCCCGTTATGTTCTTTTCTCTCATGTTTATTCCCCCTATATTTTCATCATTTTCATTAGTTTTTTCCTAATTTTTCTTTTTATTCTTTATAGTTTTTAGCATATATCTTCTAATAGCGTGATTATATTGTATGTCATTTAATGTCAAGTAATGTTTTATACTTTTGTTTATTTTATTTTTAAATTTCATTTATGTAAATGCTTTGTATCTATATTTCCTAATGTGTGAAACAAAAAAAAGACAAACACCTATATTTTTTTAGGTCTTGTCTTTTTCTTAATCTTCTTGGTCTTGTTATTAATGCAATTTCACTTTTAATGTACTTAAATTACAAGGAAAAAGTTGAATTTATTTAAGATTGTGCTTACAGTTTTATTTATTATGCTTAATTATCAAAAAACAATAGGATTTTGGGGCCGTCCCCAAATCCTATTGTTTTGTTGGAATTCTGATAACAACTTCTGTTCCTTCTCCAACAACGCTTTTTATATCAATGCTTCCACCATTTTTATCTAAAATTTCTTTAGCAATAGAAAGTCCGAAGTCCAGTACCTCCCATTTCTCTAGTACGAGCCTTGTCCACACGATAAAACCTTTCAAAAATTCGGTTTAAATCCTCTTCTGGAATTCCTATACCATTATCAAATACTTTGATATATGCGTCATTATATACAAATCCCACATATATCTTAATTTCTCCACCATCTTTTGTGTATTTAATACTATTTGTTAAAATATTTAATACAACTCTTTCAATATCATATTTATCTGCATAAACAGGTGGAACATCAGCAGTAACAAAGCAGTTTACTTTATGTTCTTTCTTTTTAATTTCAATTGCTAATTTATCTTGACATTTTTTTACTAAATCACCTAAATCAAATGATTCCTTTTGTGTTCTTTTATTATTATTATCATAACGTGATAATGTTAATAAATCTGTAACAAGTCTTGCCATTCTCCTTGCTTCTGTTGCAATTACATTTAAAAATTTATCTTGTGTTTCTTTGTCATATTCTCCTTCTAACAAAGTGTCTGCATATCCCATAATAGATGTAATTGGTGTTTTTAGTTCATGTGATACATCTGCCACAAATTCTTTTTGCATATTATCTAGTTTTACGTGTTCTGTAATATCTTGTATTACTGCAATTACTCCATCTGGTCTATCTGTTTCATTTTTAAATGGTGCAAAAAATACTTTCATATAATTATCTTCTACTTGAATTCTTTGTTCTGTCGAAGTCCAATTTTCCAAATAAATTATCTTTTCCATATTGATGTTCAATTCAAACTTTTTGAATATATCTTCAAATGTATTATCTTCTGGTCTAATGCTTAAAAACTTCTTAGCAGCTGGATTAATTAAGATAATATCTCCTTTCATATTAAATGCAATAATTCCATCTGTCATATGAAGCAATATTGTTTCAATTTGATTTTTTTGTGTAGATACCTCACTTAGTTTCTCTTTTAATTCTGTTGTCATAACTCCTAAAACATTTTCTAAAGCCTTCCCCCTTTTTTTCTTTGGTATTTTTTTTCCTTTGTTCTCTTCTTCTGCAATTGTTTCTGCACTTTCAATTAATTTATTAATTGGGTAAACAATATATCTTGACAAAACAAGAGCTGTAAGTATTCCAACTATTGCAAATACAATACCTGCTAATCCTAATACATACAATGTTTTTTGTTGTAATTCTTGCAAATTTACTACTTGTCCATTCTGCATTTGTTCACTTAAGAAGCCGAAGTGAATTTAGAAAAAAAACTCCTAATCCACTTATTATTATAATTCCAATTATAAATAATCCTAATATAATTTTGTTAAATTGTATATTTTTAAGCATTTCTTCTCTCCAATTTCTTTTTAGACTTTTTCTATGTAACATATTCTCTATAATAAATCTCTTATAGAATGACATTAAATAAAAATTATTTTTGTACTTTTTTTAATTCTTTATAAATTTTATCTTCTACATTATTTGTTGCTATTTTTAAAGCATTTTCTCCCATTTTTGTTTTTTGTGATGGTTCTTTTAAAATATCTTCAATTACTTTATTTAAATTTTCTCCTGTTAATTCATCATTTAAAATAATTTTACTAGCTCCTGCATTTTCTAACACTTTTGCGTTATACCACTGATGATTATGGCTAACATTAGGAAGTGGGATAAGTATTGATGGCTTTCCTAAATTTGCAATTTCTGTTACTGTCATAGCACCTGCTCTTCCTACCATAATATCTGCACAATTTGCAACTTCTTCCATATTATAAATATATGGTACAATCTTCATTCCCTCTATGTTATTGATGCTTTCTTGGTTATTTTCTAACTCTTCTTTAACAATATCAAACTGTTTTTGCCCTGTTGCCCAAATCACTTGATAATTTTTATTTAATTTTGCTTTAATAATTTGAAGCATAGCCTCATTAATTTTTTTTGCCCCTTGACTCCCTCCAGATACTAATACAATTGGCTTTGTTCCATTTAAACCTAAAGTTTGCAAAATTTTATTTTTCATATTTATATCATAGTCTTGTCTTTTTATTTTAACTGGAGTACCTGTACAAACAACGTTTTTTGCATTTTTAATTCTTGGAATTGCATCTTCAAAAGAAACCAAAATTGTATCTGTTTTCTTAGCCAACATTTTAATAGCTCTTCCAGGAAAACTATTGCTTTCATGTAGTAATGTTGGAATATTTAAACTATGTGCTGAAGTAATAACGGCACCACAAATATAGCCACCTGTACCAATTACAACATCTGGCATAAACTCTTTAATAATCTTTTTAGCTTCGCTAAATCCCTTTAATGTTAAATACAACTTCTTCAAATTTTCAATTGATAGCTTTTTGCTAAGTCCATAAGCATTAATCGTTTTTAGTTTATATCCTGCTCTAGGAACTAAATCATTTTCTAATCCTCTAGTTGTTCCAATAAAAATAATCTCCGAATCCTTTTCCTCTTGTTTTATTTTATTTGCAATAGCCAATCCTGGATTTATATGTCCTGCTGTTCCAGCAGCTGCAATAATTACTCTCATTTTAACTCCTCTCTGTTGTGTTGGATGTCGTGTTGGGGACGTTTCTTTTGGGACA
>CATLUC010000153.1 GCA_950059165.1 uncultured Clostridium sp. | reverse complement strand
TCTTTTTCTTCCATTTCCTTTTTTACAATTTCTTGTGCTTCAATAATTTTCATCAATTCTGCTTGTTGCTTTATAAATTCAGATTTTAGTATAAATATTGCAGCTACTAGGTAAATTGCAGCTACTGAGACATACATTACTTGGAAATACTCCATTTTAAAGTCCATAAATATATTAACTGCTATATATAATATATTTAAGAATACAGATAAAGTCAAAGCATATATTGACATATTAAATATTGCAACATATCTCATTTTTATACGGGCAACCCAAGTTGATAAAAATCCAAATACGCTTAGGAATATTGCATTTGATAAGGTTGTAAGTAAATACATTACAAAGCTGTAGATAAATATAGTTATAAAAATGCTTATATATAAAACTATTATCTTAGAACTATTTGCATAATTAATTACACTTTGCTTGTCAAAACTATTAATTCCCATTTGTCCTATAATTTCATTATAATTATAATTTATAGTTCCGACTTATTGCTTTATTTTTTACAATTAGCTTGTCTTTTAAAACAATTAGTCCTTCTCCTTCTTTTTCTATTTCATTAATGTACTGGTTTATTGTCTTTTCCTCTTCTGTTTTAGTGTCTATGATTGTTTTTCCTACATAAGAATTTTCTTCGGCAATGGTAATTCTTTCTTCTGAAGATATTTGCAAAATTCCATTTTGATAAGAAAATTCTGGGAATTCATTTTGTAGATATTTAATTCCCTCTTGCAAAATTTGGTAAGTTTGGTACATCATACCCATACAAAGAACTATTGCTAAAATAGCTACTATTTTACATAGATAAGTAAAAGCTCTTCCAACACCTTCTGCTGCCATATCTGGATATTTTTCAATTTTGACAATTGAATTCCAAACTTTTTTGAAAAAATTTTGCTTTTGTTTTTCTTCATTCATTTTATCTATACTCCCTTCTTATGCTAGAATCAACAAATTTAGGATTAATGGAAAAACATGCTGTGTCTCCTATTTTAATATCTTTTTTTTCTATTTCACATGCCACATGATAAGTTCCAATTCTACCTAAAATTTTACAATTTACTCCACCTATTTTGACATATAATGCTTGTTTTCTAAAGAAATCTTTTATACTTCCAACTAAGTATCGCATTTTGTCTACTGTTCTAAACATATCTTTATTATTTTTAACATTTATACCATCCATGTAACCACATGGCACAATTGCAACTTTCATGATTTTTGGAGTTTTATAAATATTAGAATATCCGATATTAAAACCTTTTGGTAATTCTTTAATTTCTGAAACTTGTCCTTCTAAATGTCCTATTTCTTTTAATCCAATTTTATTCTTAAATGATATTCTTCCTAAAAATGCTGACCCAATTCTTACTGCATTTAAGTGCATATTAGAAAATTTCAAAAATGCTGAAGAATTACATATGTGAAGTATTCCAGTTTCAATTCCATTCATTTTCAAAACTTCTATGCAATCTATAAACCTTTGAAATTGTACTTTAGTATATTTATCATCAAAAAAACTAACTGAAAAATGAGAAAATGTCCCTTCAATTTTTATATTTTTAATATCTTTTAAATTAAGTATCATTTCTTCCTTTTTTGAGTATACAAAACCATATCTTCCAAAACCTGTATCAATTTTAATATGTGCCCTTATTTGCTTTTTTTGTTCTTCTCCAACTTGGTTTGCAACTTTTACATCTTCTTTAGAGCCAATTGTTATTATAATATCATTTTTTACTAAAGTTTCCACATCTTTTTTTATTGCTGTTGAAGATAGCATTAAAATATCTTGCGAAATACCTGCATTTCTTAGTTTTAAAGCCTCTTCTATTGTGGCTACTGCAAAAAAAGAAATTCCATTGTCAATTAAAAATTTGGTATATTCTACTATTCCTAATCCATAGCCATTTCCTTTTACAACTGCTATGATTTTAACAGATTCTCCATTATCATTTTTCCCACTTTTGCTTGCAAAACTTTTGATTTGTTTAATATTATGTTTTAAATCTTCTTTATTTATTACTAATTTGCTCAAAAAACTTTCACTTCCTTTTGATGTGTTTGGGATGATGATTTTTTCCTTAATTCCCCAATGTCATCATTTTTTGAATTTCATTTTTAGTTGGCGTATTGTTCTAAATGCTTTTTCTGAGAAACGATACATTTTATATGTGAATGGTTTAAATGGCATATACACCTCTCCTATAAATTCCGTAAATGTTGCTCCAAAGCCTTGTTTAAATCTATATAATCCATACTGTGGATGTGTTTCATCTACTACACCTGATACACCTCTAAAATCATACATATCATCTTTTCTTTGTATTGCCATTTTTATCATTTCCCATTGTAGCAAATAATTTGGCATTAAGTTACGATGTGAGTTGCTACTTGCTCCATATAGATACCATGTTTTATTACCATAGAAGATAGGTATAACTCCTGATATTGGCTTTCCTTCATAATATGCCATTAGAATTTTCATATGTTTTGGTCCTAAACAGTCATACATTTTTTCAAAATATTCTAAAGGTCTAATTATAAAACCATCTCTTGCTCCTGTTTCTACCATTATTTTATGGAAGTCTTTTAAGTCCTCTTTAGTTCCATCTTTTATTGTTACTCCTTTTTTTGTTGCTAAACGAATATTATATCTCCATTTTTGCTTAAATCCAGCCATTATTTCTTCTTCTGTTTTATCTTTAATGTCTAACCTAAATACATATCTTGGCTGAATTTCATCTTTAAAATCTTTTGCGTCATCTTTTATATGATACCCTAGATTTGTAACTATATCTCTAAAATTTTGGTCATCACTTAAAATATCTGGCTCAATTCGTAAAACAATTGCATTGTATTTTTTGGCTAGTTCTTTTGCTCCATCTGTTAATTGCTTCATAACAGCTAAGTTGTGTATGTCACATACTGGTCCTCTTGAAGAATACATGATATTCCCAAAAATTGGCATTTTACGTATCCATACACATAAAGAACCGATTATTTCTCCATTGCTTCCTTCTGCTAATATTACCTCTGGTTTCCAATTTGGCTTTTTTACTTCTGCCCATTCTAAAGATTGTTGAAAGTTGCATCTCTCATGACTTTCTAAAAATTTTTTATATTCTTGTTTTGTTTCTTCACTATCTACAAATTTCATTTTTTCCACTCCTTAAAGACTTGGATTTGTCCTATTTTAGGTGTTTCTTTTGGGACATTTTTCTTCAGGTTATAAAACTGTAAGTTTTATCTTTCTACATTATTTACAATATATTGGTATTTTACACTAAATTGTAGAAATTTACAAGTATATTTTATT
>CATLUC010000152.1:1620-3354 GCA_950059165.1 uncultured Clostridium sp. | reverse complement strand
AGAACCTCAGCCTTCCAAGCTGATGACGTGGGTTCGATTCCCACTACCTGCTCCACATTATATTAAAGAAGCAGTGTAAAGATAAAACCTAACAATTATAAATTTTATTTGCAGGTGTAGTTCAATGGTAGAACCTCAGCCTTCCAAGCTGATGACGTGGGTTCGATTCCCACTACCTGCTCCACATTATATTAAAGAAGCAGTGTAAAGATAAAACCTAACAATTATAAATTTTATTTGCAGGTGTAGTTCAATGGTAGAACCTCAGCCTTCCAAGCTGATGACGTGGGTTCGATTCCCACTACCTGCTCCAAAATATCACAACTTACGAACTATAAAGTTTGTAGGTTGTTTTTTTGCTTTAAAAAAATAAAAAAAGTCTTGACAAACACAAACATATGTTTTAAAATATATAAAAAAGGATGTGGAATTATGGAAGAAAATAAATTAGCAATTCAAAATAAATTAACTAATGAAGATATAAAAAATTTAATATACACAATAAGAGGGAAACAAGTAATGCTAGATAGTGATGTAGCTATGTTATATCAATATCCTACTAAAAGAATAAATGAAACTGTGAATAGGAATAAACAAAGATTTCCAGAAAATTTCTGTTTTCAATTAACAGATGAAGAATATAAAGCTTTAAGGTGCAAAAATGTCACCTTAAACAAAGTTAATATACAAGAAAATCTTGATAATTCTTTAAGGTCGCAAATTGCGACCTTAAACGAAAACATAGGTAGAGGCAAGCATCGTAAATATATACCATATGTATTTACGGAACAAGGAATAGCTATGTTATCAGGTTTGTTAAAAAATGATATAGCTATTCAAGTAAGTATAAATATTATGAATGCATTTGTGGAAATGAGAAAATTCTTAATGTTAAATGGACAAGTATTCGAAAGATTAACAAGTATGGAATATAAATTATTAGAACATGATAAAAAATTTGATGAAGTTTTTAATCTGTTACAACTAGAAGAAAATATCAAACAGAGAATATTTTTTGATGGTCAAATATATGATGCATATAGCTTAATCATAGATATTATAAAAAGAGCAAATAAAAAGATTTTAATTATAGATAATTATATTGATGATAGTGTTTTGAAAATGTTGACTAAAAAGAAAAGCAATGTGGAAGTAGTTATTTTAACATCAGACAAAAGTAATATTGAAAATTTAGATGTTAAAAAATTTAATAAAGAATATCCTATTCTTAAAGTTGCTAAAACTAATAAATTCCACGATAGATTTATTGTAATAGATAATAAAGAGATGTATCATATAGGAGCTTCAATAAAAGATTTAGGAAAGAAATGCTTTGGAATTAACAAAATAGAAGATATGGATATTATAGAAAAGATTATTAATTTGTAAATACATAAAAAGACAATACTTTGTATAAAATAAATTTGAGCATTGTCTTTAAATTTTATTAAAATCTATTTTTTATCCAATATTAGGTAATTGATAAAAGTTTACAGTATTTTCAATACTAAATTCATCCTTAGTAGCAAAACATAAAAATATTTTCTTATTCAATGCTAATGCCATACCTAATTCAATATGAGTTCCTCTTCCAGCAGGCAATAATATAATTACAACATCAGCTTCTATAATTCCTTTTTGTTCTAATTTAGAATATTCTATTAAATCTTCAATAGTTTCATCATTACTAATGTTTTTTGCCCAATTATAAGTATGTTCCCATCCATTCTCTTC
>CATLUC010000152.1:0-1610 GCA_950059165.1 uncultured Clostridium sp. | reverse complement strand
CAAGGTTATTTTACTCTCTTTTAAGTGTCAAACTCAGGTTATATAATAAATGACAAAATTTTTCTATACTTCTATTGAAATTCAATAATAAATTATATATAATACCTTTAGAAAGAGAACAAGAGAGTTCGTAACTTGTAAGAATATCGCTCCAATAAGTAAAGTCGTCGCACTTTAGGAATTGATATTGATGATGTTATTACAGATACATCTATAGCTATGAAAAAATATATAGATAAATATGATAATAATAGTGATATTCATACTCATATAGAAGAAGTTATGAGAGGAGAAATGCCTACTCAAGAAATTAAAGATTTCTTTACAGAGAATATCATTAATATTATGAAAGATGCAAAAATAAAAGAAGATGCTAGTAAAGTAATACAACAATTATTAAATGATGGAAATAAAATTTTTATTATAACAGCAAGAGGTGAAATAAAATTTAAAGGTTCTGAACAAGTCACTTTGCAATATTTGAAATCACATAATAAAATTACACAAAAATATTATTTAATTCATTTGAAAAATCAACAATATGTAAAGACTATAATATAGATGTAATGATAGATGACTCTATAAAGTATTGCCTAGAAATTGAAAAAGAAAATATGAAAAGTATACTATTTACATCTGTTGTTAATAAGTCATCAAATACTACAGTAAAAAGAGTAAACAATTGGAAAGAACTAAAAAATGAAATAGATATAATTTTAAGAACTGAGCAATAAAAAAATACTACAAAATGCAACTAGTTAGAAAAATTCACAGAAAATCCTTGATTTATTACAGAAAATATGGTATAAATATATTGAGTGGTACTCAAGAAACTTTCGAAGCCTTGAGTCATTTTTTATATAATCTGGAGGTAATATTGAAAGAATATAGGAATAATGAGCAACTAATCGAATACTTAATATCTAAAAATGTAACAATAAATAATAAAAAACACGCATTAAAAAATATAGAAAGATATTCATATTATTCTATTGTTAATGGATATAAAAGTGTCTTTAAAGATAAAGATAATAATTATAAACCTAATGTTACTTTTGAAGAAATATTTGCTCTATATGAGTTTGATAAAAACATAAAGGCTATATTTTTAACATTTACTCTAGAAATAGAAGTTATAATAAAATCACTTATGGCAAATACTCTAGCAGAAAAATATGGTATTCAATATTACTTAAAGATAGAGAATTTTGATAAAAATGCCAATGAAGACTTTAAAAATAATTTAATTGAAAACATTAATAAAGAGATAAATGATAACTATAATAAACATACAGCAATTAAACATTATAAAGATACATATAACTTTATTCCACCTTTTGTATTAACTAAAATTTTAACATTTGGTGTTATTAGTAGATACTATGGATTACTTAAACAAAATGATAGACAAGATATAAGTAAATATTTTAAAATTTCTGACAAGCTATTAAAACAAATACTTGTAAACTTAACAATGATAAGAAATATATCTGCACATTCAGATAGACTATTCTGTTATCGTAACAAGTATTATATTAGCTTTAAAAGTATAGATAAAAACTATAAAAATAAGATAGAAATGTCGAAGATTTGTCAAATTACCGGAAAGA
>CATLUC010000151.1 GCA_950059165.1 uncultured Clostridium sp. | reverse complement strand
ATTATGGATAAATTAAAGATAGAACTTGATGACAAAAAAGATGTTGAAGGATATGTATGGTTAAACTTGCATAAATATAATCAACAAAATTGTGAATATATAAAAGAAAATTCTTCTTATGCTCATAATAATAAGATAAATGGTGACTTTATTATTTACGACAATGATAAAATTATTGGTGGAGCCTTAGGCTATATTATGTGGAACTGGTATCATCTCACCGATTTCTATATAAGTGAAGATTACAGAAATAAAGGATTAGGTTCACAAGTTATAAAAAAAATAGAAGAATTTGCATTAAACAATAATGCTATGGGCGTAAAAATAGATTCTTGGAGTTTTCAAGCACCCAAATTTTACCAAAAGTTAGGTTATATTGTTTGGGGAGAATTTAAAGATTGTCCTCCTGGTACTACACACTATTATCTATATAAGAAATTTTAATAGGCAAAAATCTTTATATTTTGCCTATTTTCTTTTTTTCCTTTTGAAATTTCTTCGTGGCATAGGACTTTGACCTTGTCACAAGTCCTAACCCAGTAAGATTAAATTAAGTACACTTTATAAAATTGGTATTTATAGACAGCTAAAAAGATATAAAATTATAGTTCTAAAAGTAGTGAAATTAAATTTTAGGAGGGTTTTATTATGGTAGAGATAACTTATCACAAAGAAGGAGATTTTTTCGTTCCTGACTTATATTTGGAAAAGGAGAATTACGAAAATGATTATATTATTGGGAAGTATGGTCATTTAAGATTGGAATATTTAAAAAATCATAAAAAGGCAGAATACATAATGATGTTTATGAACAAGACATTAAGAAAACATATCGTAGAAACTGATAAACAAGCTAAACAAAGATTTGAAATACTTATGAAACAAATGTTAGAAAAAAATCCTATTGATGAAAATTTGAAAAATACTGATCCTTTAAAATGGACTGGGCTTATAAATAATTATAAGCATTGCGCTGAAGAAATTGTATTTAGAGAATTGATTTATTGTTAGTAATTTTTTAATGGAGTAGCTATTGCTACTCCAAAATAATCTCATCTTTATCATGCAAATCTAGTTTATCAATACCATATATTTTAGCTAATTGATTAATAAACAAATAATTTGTATGCATCAATAATGGAAAATGTAAATTAAAAACATGTCCACAAACTGTACTTTTAACATAAACTGCAGATTCTTTTTTTAACAATTGAAGCATATCTTTCTTTAATTTATCAATCAATTCATTATTCACTTTCGTTATAAATATGTTATTATTATATTTAATGCAATAAGCTTCAAAATCATCATTATTAGAAAATGCATAAACATATTTTCCTTGTATTTTTAAATTATTTTTTAAATTTAAAAAATGTTTTATAAAACAATTATAGTTATGTGGTAAAATAGTTATTAATTTTTCTAGATTTTCAAAATAATCTGAAGTTTCATAGCCATTTTCAATCCTATCAATTCCTTTTTTTGTTATTTTAGAAATTGAATTGAAATTTCGTGATTTCCATATTCTATGTATTCTCTTAATCTTTCTGTTCTTCAATTCTTGAATTGTATCATAAATAAGCTCATAATCAAATTTTCCATTTAAAACAATTCTTGATAACTTACTGATTTCTACTGAACTATTTTGCTTTAATATATCACTTAACATTCTTCTATCTATTCCACAACAAATTTCTTCAAATGGATCAACCACAAATATCTTATTAGAATTATTATTTAAATTCTGTATATTTGCTTCATTTTTTCTATAACCATACTGTTTCAAAGCATAAAAGTATGTTTCTAATATATTTATATTTTCTAAATCTTTATAGTACACACATGGTTTATTTGAATTTTCAAAAGTTTTTTCTATAGTAGATATCCTATCTAAAAAATCAAATGCTATTTCATATAGTATTTCGTTAGCTACATATTCTAAAGGAATAACACTATTATTATAAATTTTCTCTAATATATCTTTGACAAAATTATTTATCAATTTATGGATATCTGTTCTTTTATCATATTGTACTATTACATAAGCACACTCTTTATAAGTATCTAAATCTAATTGTTTAAAATATTGTTTTTGTTTTCCTTTACAGATATAATAAACACCTATTCTTATAGAATTATTATCTTTTAAATATGCTAACCCGAATTTCCATACTTTAGAGAAAAATTTATTTTTAGCAAATTTTAGTTCATTATCAAATATATTATTTAAGTAATCAAATTCTCTTTGCAATTTTAATAACTCATCATCAGTTAAATTATTTGTCGTAATAAATTTATTCTTTTCTCCATTTTTTACTTCTTCTACTTTTTCGAAATATAAATTTTTAACACTATCATAAAAAGAATCTATACAAGTAATTTCATCGTTGTCATTAAAATATATTGTCTTATTATTTTCATCCTCCAAATTTAATGTTAAAACAAATTCCAATGTAATATACTTTGCAAAAATACGTTTATTACATGTATCTACCATAAAAAGATAACAAGGATTAAGTGTTATTGCTTTCTTTACTGCATTAAATATTTTAGTTTCACAAGAATATTTATACTGGCTACAATTTAATTTTTTGTTTTCATTAACATAATTACTGCTTAAAGTTTTAATTTGAACATTTACACTACCAATAGGCGTACTTTTATTTTTCTGTTTTTCTAATATTTCAAAATATCCATCAAAATTGGGAGTTTTATCTTGTTCTGAGAAATGGCAAAAAAGCATTTCGTTTTTATGCAGAAAATCCTTTAAAATTATATTTCCACTAGCTTCATTAAAATCATTCGTATCATATCCACCTAAATTCATTTATACACAACTCCGTTTTCTTGTTCTATTAATTCTTTATACACTTTCAGTTCCACTATTATTTTCTTTTTTCTCTAATTGTTGTATTTCAAATATTGCTTTTTGACTTTCTATTTCTGCCTTTAGTTGTTCTTCTGTTGGTAAATATGTTTTATACTTTGTTGCAAATAATTGCTCATTTCCATTTAATACAGAATATCTTGCTACATCAGCATCTGTTTCTGTGCAAAGTAAAATTCCTATTGTTGGATTATCATCTTTTGCTTTTTTCAATTCATCATACATTCTAACATACATGTCCATTTGTCCTATATCTTGATGTGTTACTTTATTAGTTTTCAAATCAATTAAAACAAAACACTTTAAAATATAGTTATAAAATACTAAATCGATATAGTAATCATCTTTTTCGGTACAAATATGTTGTTGTCTTTCTACAAAAGCATAACCTTTTCCGAAGCTCCATCAAAAATTTCTGTAAGTTATTTATAATACTTGTTTCTAGTTCAGTTTCTGTATATTTATCTTCTA
>CATLUC010000150.1 GCA_950059165.1 uncultured Clostridium sp. | reverse complement strand
ATTTAATAGTATAACAAATGCAGGAGCAGAATGTGCAAACTACCCATTTTGTACAATAGAGCCAAATGTTGGAGTTGTAGGTGTACCAGACGAAAGGCTAGACGAATTAACAAAAATGTATAATCCACAAAAAACAACACATGCAATTATCGAATTTGTTGACATTGCAGGACTTGTAAAAGGAGCAAGTAAGGGAGAGGGACTAGGAAATAAATTCCTATCACATATACGTGAAACAGACAGCATTTGCGAAGTTGTAAGATGTTTTGATGATTCAAATGTTGTTCATGTAGATGGTAGTGTTGATCCAATAAGAGATATTGAAACTATCAATTTAGAACTGATTTTTGCAGATATTGAAACAGTAAATAAAAGATTAGATAAAGCTAGAAAAAATTTAAAAGCAGACAAAAAATATCAACAAGAAATTGATTTGTTAGAAAAAATCAAAGAAAATTTAGAAAATGGAGTATCTGCAAGAGCAATTGAATTTTCAGAAGAAGAACAAGAAATGGTTAAAGAAATGTTTTTACTTACAACAAAGCCTATTTTGTATATTGCAAATATTTCAGAGGAGCAATTAGAAAATGCTGAAAATGATGAATTAGTAAAAAAAGTAAAAGAATATGCATCAAAAGAAAAAGCAGAAGTAGTACCTTTATGTGTTAAAATAGAAGAAGAATTGTCTGGGTTAGAAGACAATGATAAAAAGGAAATGTTAGAAGCACTTGGACTAGAAGAATCAGGTTTAGATAAAGTAATTAAAAAAAGTTATGATTTATTAGGACTTATGTCTTTCTTAACAGCAGGAGAGCCAGAAGTAAGAGCTTGGACAATAAAAAAGGGAACTAAAGCACCTGAGGCTGCAGGAAAAATCCATTCAGACATTGAAAGAGGATTTATAAAAGCTGAAATTGTATCATACAAAGACTTAATGGAAGCAGGTTCTATGTTAAATGCAAAAGAAAAAGGTTTAGTTCGTTCAGAAGGTAAAGAATACATTATGCAAGATGGCGATATTGTGCTATTTAAATTTAATGTGTAAAATACGTAATATTTTTGTAATTCAAATGTAAAATAAAAATGGAAAAAAAGTATTGACATATTTTTTATTTAAGTATAAAATAATAGATGTAAACAAATGAGTTAGTATTTGCATATTTTTATAAAAAACTCAAATTATAGATAAAAAGTAGTATAATTTGAAGTAATTGTATAATACTAATATAAGTATATAAAGTAAGGAGAAAGTGATATGAAAAAAACAAATTTAATCAAAGTAGTTTCAATTTTATTAATTAGTGTAATGGTAATTGCATTTGTAAGTCCTGTATTTGCAGCAGATGAAGATGATGACAGAATTGACTTAACAGAAAGTATTGGAAATGGAAACAAAAATAACAATTCTGGAAATACAAATTCTAATAATAACAATAATAACAACAACAGTAACACAAATAACAACAATTCTAATACAAATAACAATAACAATAATAGTAATAGAGCAAATAACAATGCAAATGCTAATAATAATAGCAATAACAATAATAATTCAGTTTACAACAATAACAACTTACCAAAAACAGGTATTGGAGATTCAGTTCCAGTAGCTATGTTGATTGTAGTATTTGGAATATCAGCAGTATATGCTTATAAAAAAGTAAAAGATTATAGAAATATATAAGAGTATTTTAGGTAGGATTTAGAGATAACCTCATAATCCTACTTTTGTTTTGCTCGTACAATAATGCGATTATTATTAAAGTTATTGCAAGTAACAAGTGTTAAAATCTTTTCATTTTGTTCATAATTTAAAACAGGGGAAAGGTCAGAGCTAGGAACTTCATAAATATTATCAATTACATACATATACTTAAAACCATTATTATCATATATATAGATAATATCATTTGGAGAAAGAGTAGAAATTTTACTAAAAAACAAACGATTATCATAATTATGACCAGCAATGCAAATATTTCCATTTGCACTTGGAGTATCTCCATAAAATTTACAAGGAGATGTTTTTAATAGTTCTTCTGTTAAATTAGAAAACACAGGATAATACAACTCAATTTTTGGTATTTCAATAATACCAAATAAATTATTGCTATTATCTGTTTTGTTTTGTGAAGTTTCAGTTGCATAGCTGCTTTGGTATAAGCGATAAATATTATAATTAGAAATCAAGCTATTAGAAAAATCTTCTTTTCTTTCCAAATGATAGAAATAAATACTACCAAACAATACTAATATTCCCATAACGAAAATAGAAAAGACAAATTGAAATCTAAACCAATTTTTCTTTTCCTTTAAATTAAATTGAGGATGTTTGTTTTTTCTATCCTCAAAATTATTTTTTAATCTTGTACTTAAAATTTGGTTCATAACAAATTTATTGTACGCAAAAAATATATAAAAGATACACTAAAATGCTTTATTTTGTTTTGCTAATTGTGGCATTATTTCAAATTTTATTTCAAAACAAGAAAAATCATATAATTCATTTTCTTCTAAGCAATCCAAATAAATGTCTAATTCGTCTAAATTTCTACAAGCAGCTATTACAACTGGATTTAAATCATAACGAAACATCAATTCTAATCCTAAATCTAATGCTTTAGTAATTGAACCTTTTGCTTTATTTTTAACTAAAAAGAAGCTTTCTCTAAATCTTGAAATAGCAGAGTTCTTAAATTTTGATAGTGGTACAACATATAAGCTGTCTACAACATCTTGCATGGTTTCATATTTATTGTTAGAATTATTATAAACGTCTTTTACATCAGAATAGAAAAATGGCAAATATGCTTTTTGGTCTTTTTCTGAAACAATTAAAAGATTATTATCTTTAGGTTCTATTTCAATATCAATTCTATTAGTGGTTATAGCAGTATTTTCTTTTATAAAGCTATTTGATTTTTTAATTTTTTTACTTTGAACATCTAAGGATAAGCATATAATAGAGTTCAAGATAATGGTATTTTGTTCTTCAAAATCTAATATTTTATTAGAAAGCTCATCTCTTTTTTTATTATATTCAACTAAATTTGCCTTAATTTCTTCTCTATTATTTTGCAAATTTTTATCATATAATGCAATACTTTCATTTAAAATTCTCATTAACGTACTAGATAAATTTTCAATATCATTAATATTTTCAAAAGATTGTTTTATTTTGTCTATCATTTCATGAAAATAGTCTAATTTGTTTTCATCAATTCCATATGTCATTTCAAGCATATTGTCAGTAATTGCTAAAAGATTAGATTTTTTGTTGTCATATAATGTTAGTATTTGATTAATTTCTTTTTTTTCTGATTTTAATTGTATTATTAAATTATCTTCAATAAAATTATCTAATAAATCAAATTTATA
>CATLUC010000149.1 GCA_950059165.1 uncultured Clostridium sp. | reverse complement strand
CTTATAACTTTCTCATTTTTAAATGGTAGTGAAACACCACGATTTTCTATATTTATTATACTATTTTTTGTTGTTGCTGTCAAGTAGTATAAATACAATAAATATATTATATTTTATGCATTTTTTACTAAAATATTATAATTTATTTTAACATTGTACAAAATTTGAAGCAATATAAGAACAATATAAGCTTGATTTAATTTTTTTAGTCTTTAAAGTTATTTTTGGTTCTTTAGTCTAGATTATAGTATTTTGTTCCTAACATTTTATTTGGCAAATATTGTTGTTCTACTTCATGGTTTGGAAAATCATGTGGATATAAATATCCTTGGCTATATCCTAGTTCTTTCATTTTTTCAATTGGTGCATTTCTTATGTGCATTGGAATTTCTCCTGTGTCTTTTGTTTCAACATCTTCTAATGCTTGGTTAATACCCAAATATGTTGCATTTGATTTTTTTGATGTTGCCACATAAACTGCTGCTTCTGATAGCAAAATTCTTGCTTCTGGCATTCCTATCATGTGTATTGCTTGCATGGCCGAATTTGCTACAACTAAAGCATTTGGATTTGCCATTCCAACATCTTCTGATGCACAAATAACAATTCTTCTAGCCAAAAATAATGGGTCTTCTCCCCCATTTAAGGCTCTTGCTAAATAAAATATTGCTGCATCAGGGTCTGAACCTCTCATAGATTTTATAAATGCACTGATATTATCATAATGTTCTTCTCCATTTTTATCAAATATTGCTTTTCTATTTTGAATACTATTTTTTATTACTTCGTCTGTTAAATGTATGTATCCATCTTGCTCCATTGGTGTTGTTAATGTTGCAACTTCTAACCCATTTAATGCTGTTCTTACATCTCCATTACTAATTGCTGCAATTTTCTTTAAAGTTTCGTCTTCTATTTTTATATTATATTCACCTAAACCATCTTTTCTTTCTAATGCATTTTTTAAAACTTGGTAAATATTTTCTTCCGTTAATGGATTTAATTTTACTACCATTGACCTAGAAATTAACGCTTTGTTGACTTCGAAGTATGGATTTTCTGTTGTTGCTCCAATTAATATAATTGTCCCATTTTCTACAAATGGAAGTAAAGCATCTTGCTGTAGTTTGTTGAATCTATGAATTTCATCAATAAATAAAATGCTTTTTCCTGTTGGATTTAACATATAATTTTTTGTTTCTTCAACTACTTTTTTTATTTCTGCTACTCCTGATGTTACTGCATTTATTTTATAAAATTTGTATTTTGTTGTTTCACTAATAACTCTTGCAAGTGATGTTTTTCCACAACCTGGTGGTCCAAATAAAATAATGCTTGATAACCTATCTGCTTTTATTGTTCTATATAAAATTTTGTCTCTTCCAATTATGTGTTCTTGCCCAACATACTCCTCTAGTGTTTTAGGTCTCATTCTAAATGCTAATGGCTCATTACTGTTCATCTTTATTCCTCTTCTTTTTTTGATTTATAATTTTAATACAATATAATTCTATAATTATAGCAATCCCCATCACTATATATAATGGCATCATATTTTGTTCTTTTGATGAATAGATTATCATTCCAATTTCCAATATAATTAACAATATCATTAAAATGGTTACAAAGTAGTTGCTGATTTTTTCAGATAGTACATTTTCATTTTCATCTTCTTCATCAATTTCTTGTAATTCTGGTGGTATTTCTGATTGTGCATTTTCAACATCTTTAATAATACTTTTCATTTGCTCAATATTTTCTTTTGTTGTATAAAGTCCTAATATGTATATCTTTTGTAAGCTATGCTGTATTCTACCATCTCCAATATATTCTGTTCCTTGTTCTATATCTAATTTATATTTAATTTCATATTGTTTTAATATTTCCTCCCATCGTTTTTGTGCAAAATCTATTAAATACTTTTCTTTAACTAAATTTTCCATTCGACCTATTTCTAGAACTTTAATCCATTTTTCTTCCATTTTATTTTCTTGTCCTTTTTATTTTCCTAACATATTTAGTCCTTTTTTTATTAGTTCTTCTGTTGATAATTGGTTTTTGTCTAGTTTGTTTAATGCTTTTTCTATTTCTTTTTTGTTATATCCCAATACTTGAAGTGCTGCAATAGCTTCTGAAACTTTGTTACTGTTTTCAATTGCTGTTTGTAATTTGTTCTCTGCATCTTCTTCTGTTTTATGTTTTAATTTACTATTTATTTGATTATTTATTTTTTCTACTTCTTGTTCTTTTGCGATTTTATCTTTTAATTCTAAAATAATTCTTTGTGCTGATTTTGCTCCAATTCCTGGTATTGCAGTTAATGTTTTTATATCCTCTGAAATAACTGCTAATGCAAATTCAGATGGTTCGCAACTAGCAAGCATTGTTAGTGCTGTTTTTGCTCCTACTCCACTTACACTAATTAGTAATTCAAACATTTTTAGTTCTTCTAATGTATTAAATCCAAAAATACTTACATCATCTTCCCTTACTTTGTAATATGTATGTACTTTTACTGTTTCTCCTATGTTTCCTATTTTTTCAATTCCAACTTCTGACATATATATTTTGTAACCTAAACCACCTACGTCAATTACGATATATCCTGTCATTTTCATTTCTATTGTTCCTTTAATATATGCTAACATTTTTTATCCCTCTCTAATATTATATTTTATTTAAAGTTTATATATTATATAAATAACTTGCTTCTAAGTCAGCTTCATGTGTTAATAGAGCGATTGGATATTTTGTATAACTACTACCTATTGCATTATAGTTTTCTTTTGGTTCTGTATATCCCATGTGCCAACGAATTGCATATTTTTCTTCTGGTGTTAGTTTGATGTATTCTGTTATCATCATTACAGATTTTTCACCATGTCCATAAGGTATTGTATCATCTATTGTGTAATATGGTACTTTTTCCCATACTCCTAGTGCATTTTTTGCGTTTCTATAATCTACTTTATAAAAGTTGGTTTTGCAAATGTCATGTAATAATCCAATAATGATTATTGATTCTTCTGGTATTTCTATAGGCTTTATACAGTTTTGAACTTTGTGTTTTAGTATTTCATATACTTTAAAGCTATGTTCTGCTAAGCCACCTTCATGGTCTCCATGAAATCTAGTACTTGCTGGTGCAATAAAAAAATCTGACTTTTCTAAAAAACTGATTAGTTCTTCCATTCCTTCTCTTTCTACTGTTTTTAATACTTCTAAAAATTGTTCTTTCATTTTTATTCTCCTTTTTTATTTTTACAATTTGATTTCTGTGCTAATTATATAAACACTTGACAAAAAAGTCAAGTGTTTTATCGAATTTTTGTTTTGTTTTTTATCTATAATTTTTCTATTTCTTCTTTTGTTAATCCTGTTATTTTAGATATTACTTCAATTTTCATTTTCTCTTTTAACATAATTTTCGCAATTTCTTTTTGTTTTTCTAATTTTCCTTCTTCTTTT
>CATLUC010000148.1 GCA_950059165.1 uncultured Clostridium sp. | reverse complement strand
AGAATTTATGAATAGACATGAACATAGGTTGGATTTTTACAATTCAAGAATCGATAAGTTAGAGCAATGGAAAGACCAAATGGACTTAGGAGCATATACAATGGTATAAAATTATTCAAAAAATCCTCAAAAACTGTTGTAAAATTTCAAATTATTGATATAATAAGAAAGGCGACAGAAAAGAGGATTTTTTTTATATTATTTAGAAAGTCATGCCTCTTTTGTTCTAATAAACAAGCTTATTTATAAAACACATTTTAGTAAAATTATAAAAATGGAAAGGGAGAATAAGAATGGTAAAGAAAGTAGGAATATTAGCAAATGGTGGAGATGTATCAGGATTTAATGCAGTTATAAGAGCTATTGTAAAAACAGCTGAAAACAGTGGAGTAGAATGTTATGGAATTATTGATGGTTACAATGGTCTATTAAAAAAAGATTTTGAATTATTATCAACAGCAGCAAATGGAGAAGCAACAGGAATATTGCCAAAAGGTGGTTCTATTATTGGTTCTTCTACAAATGCAAACCTATTCAATTATAAAATAGTAAACGAAGATGGAAGTGTGGAATACAAAGATATGTCAGACCAAGCAATTCAAAATATTAAAGATTTTGGCTTTGACTGTATATTCACATTAGGAGGAGATGGAACACAAAAATCAGCAAGAGACTTTTCAACTAAAGGAGTTAATGTAATTGGAGTTCCAAAAACAATTGACAATGATGTTGCTTGTACAGAAATAACATTTGGATACAATACAGCTGTATCAGTTGCTATGGAAGCGTTAGATAGATTACACACAACAGGTGCAACACATCATAGAATTATGGTTCTAGAAGTAATGGGAAGATATGCAGGTTGGATTGCTTTAGAGGCAGCAATTGCAGGTGGAGCAGATGTTGCATTGATACCAGAAATCCCTTATGATATTAATCGTGTAGCTGAAAAGATAAATAATAGAAGAAAAAGAGGAAAAAACTTTAGTGTTGTTGTAGTAGCAGAAGGAGCAAAACCAAAAGACGGGGAAATTACTATAATGGGAACAAGAGACAATGGAGCAGGTGTAGACAACACAAAATTAGGTGGAATAGGTCAAGTACTTGCTAAACAATTAGAAGAAATGACAGGTTTAGAAGCAAGAAATACAACTTTGGGTTATATGCAAAGAGGTGGAACACCAACAGCATTTGACAGAGTTCTATCTACAAAATATGGAACAAAAGCTATGGAACTTGCACTAGAGGGCAAGTTTGGAACATTAGCTATTATTAAAAATGGAAAATTAGATAGTGTTTCTTTAGAAGAAGTGGTAGGAAAGAACACAAAAATAGGAGCAGTATCAGGAAATACAGAGGAAAGTAACTTAAGAAAAGTTGAAATGGATGATGATTTAATAAAAACTGCAAGAGATATAGGAATAAATTTGGGAGATTAAATAATTTGTTTTGCTTTTGCACATTTAAGGAGATATTTATGGGAGAAGTTAAATGGACCAAAGAGCAACAAGATGCTATTTTTGAAAAAGGAACCAACATATTAGTAGCAGCTGCTGCTGGAAGTGGTAAAACAGCAGTACTAGTAGAAAGAATAATAAACAAAATAATGAAAGACAAAATAGACATAGACAAATTACTAGTTGTAACATTTACAAACAGTGCAGCATCTGAAATGAGAGAAAGAGTATTAAAAGCAATATACAAACAACTAGAAAAAACACCAGAAGACGACAATTTGCAAAGACAAATTACCTTATTAAATAAAGCAAGCATTTGTACAATAGACTCTTTTTGCTTAGAGGTTGTAAGAAACAACTTCTATGAACTAGAAAACATATCTCCCAATTTTAGAATAGCAGACACAACAGAAATTGAACTATTAAAACAAGAAGTTATTGAAGATATTTTCGAAGAAAAATATGAATCAGAAAACGAAGATTTTACAAAACTAATCAATACATATACAAGTTATAGAGATGACACACCTTTAAAAGAATTAGTTTTAAAAATATATTCTTATATACAAAGCCATCCTTTTCCAAATAAATGGTTATCAGAAAAAATCGAAATGTTCAATTTAGATGAACAAAATTTAGAAGAAGATTTTAGTAAAACACCATGGGGAAGTATTTTGCTACAAGAAGCAGAAGAAGAACTAATTGATAATATTTCTATGTTAGAAATGGTGGAAAAGGATTATTTAAATGAACCTGAATTAGAGAAATTTTATCAAACAATAAGAGATGATATAAGTAAGTTAGAAAACATAAAAGAAAATGCAAAAAATTGGGACAAGTGTTATGAAGCATTTTGTACTTTAAAATTTACTACTTGGCCAAGACAAAAAGTAGAGTCTGAAAAAAAGGAAAAGGCAAAAGAAATAAGAGATGAGGTAAAAGAAAAACTTAAAAAGTTGGATAAAATTTTAATTTGCTCATCACGTGAAGCAAATCAAGATATTAAAGATATGTATGAAATTTTAAACAAATTGCAAAATCTAATTTTCGAATTTAATCAAGAATTTAGCAAAAGGAAAAGAGAGAAAAATATAGTAGATTTTGGCGATGTTGAACATTTTGCACTAGACATTTTATTAAATTCAAATCAAGTAGCAAAAAAATATCAAGAAAAATACGAAGAAATAGCAATTGACGAATATCAAGATAGCAATTTGGTACAAGAAACTATATTAACTACAATATCAAGAGGAAACAACATCTTTATGGTAGGTGATGTTAAACAAAGTATTTATAGGTTTAGGCAAGCCATGCCAGAGTTATTTTTAACTAAATACGAATTGTATCAAAAAAAAGAAGAAAGAGAAGCAAGCCAAGACCTAAAAATTCAGTTGTTTAAGAATTTTAGAAGTAAGCAAAATGTTTTGAATTTTACAAACTTAATTTTTGAAGATATAATGAGCAAACACTTAGGAGACATAGATTACAACAAAGAAGAATATTTGAATTTAGGGGCAAATTACAAGCCAATTGAACAAAATGAAAAAATAGAAATTCATATAATAGATAGTAAAGAAGAAATTGAAGAAGATAGTAATGAAACTAGCAATGAAAACAGCAACGAAAATGAAGAAGAAGAAACGCAAAACATTGCAGATGTGGAATTAGAGGCAAAATTTGTTGCAAATAAAATAAAAAGAATGGTACAAGAAAAAATCCAAGTATGGGATAAAAATAAAGAATGTTATAGAGATATTGAATATAAAGACATTGTAATTTTATTAAGAACTACATCAAATGTTGCAAATATTTATGAACAAGAAATAATAAATTTGCAAATGCCAGTATTTTCAGATAGTTCACAAGAATATTTAAACTCAATTGAAATACAAACAATAATGAGTTTGCTAAAAATAATTGACAACCCAATTCAAGACATTCCATTAGTTACAGTTATGAGGTCAAATATTGGAAAATTTACAGATGACGAACTAATACAAATAAGGTTAGCAGATAAACAAGATAATTTTT
>CATLUC010000147.1 GCA_950059165.1 uncultured Clostridium sp. | reverse complement strand
CTTCAAATTTTTGCAAAGTAGTAAAGAATATTCCTCCTGATTTTCTTGCATTTAGTTTTTCATTTAAATCTTCTCTACTTTCTATCTGTACTGGATCTTGTTTTAGATATGCTGAACATTTTGCAAATATTGTAAATAGTTGATTATCTAAATCATTTCTGTCTGTTACAACTACTATACTAGGATTATTTAATGATTTTATCATATTTCCAGCATAAAATACCATCGAAAAGCTTTTTCCACTTCCTTGTGTATGCCACAATAATCCAGCTTTTCTAGTTTTATTATCTATGGCTTTTTCTGTACTTGCTATTGCTTTTTTTACCCCAAAATATTGGTGATAAGCTGATAATATTTTGTTATCATCACTCCATAATATAAAGTTATTTATATTATCCAATAATCTATCTTTTCTTAGCATTCCCTCCACTAGTGTTTGATGTGTTGGCATATTTTCTTTTACTTCATCTGTCTCTTGGGCTTTCTTCCATTCTGAAAATCTACTCCATTGACTTGTAATTGTTCCAGCTCTTGCTTGTACTCCATCACTTACAATTAGGATTTGATTATAATAAAATAAACTTGGTATATGTACTTCCTTGTATCCTTTTAATTGATGATAACCTTCTTCTAATTTTACTTCTTCTCTTACTGTTGATTTTAATTCTATCACAACCAAAGGCATACCATTTATAAATATAATTATGTCTGGTCTTTTTTCACTATGTTCGATAATTGTATATTGATTTATTGCTTTGAATGTATTGTTAAAAATGTTGTCAAAATCTACTATTTTTACTGTTTTGTATCTAGTTTCACCTTTTTCTTGAATTGGCACAGAGATTCCCTCTAATAGGTATTTTGTGAATGGTTTGTTATTTAAAATAGTATTGTTATGGTCTAAATTTCTGATTAGCCTTATTGTTTCTTGTATTTGCTCAGTTTTAATTCCTTTGTTTATTTTTTCTATTGCTTGTACTAAATCGTCTTCTAATAATACCTTCGAAAAGTCTTCTCTTTCCATTTCGTATCCATTGATACATTCATATCCTAGATTTTGTAACATCTCCATTGTTACTTTTTCTAATGTTTCTTCATCAAACATAGTTTGTCCTCCTAAATTATATTATTTATCTAATATAACACTTGATATAATATCTCCTAAACAAATATAAGTATGAATTATTATTTGTTGTATCTCTCTATATGTTATATCATTATGAACTCCGTTGCATATTTTATCATTCAACTTATTAATACAGGAAATTGTATCTTCTATATGTTTATTCGATAATTTATCAATATCATCCAAACAAACGGTTAATCTATTAATATATTTATCCCCAGTAATATTTACATCTTTTCCTGATTTTACTTTTACCATCTCTTTATCATAACTTGGGTGCATTTTTTCAAATAGATTATCTGCCACACTTTTAAATAATTTTCTGCAAGTATCTGCCACTTGAGACCAACTTTCTTTATTGTCTTCTGAAAGTCTATCATATATAGCAGATAGTTTTTCATCACTATCTCCAATAATATTAGATAATTTATTATCTAATATTTCTCTATACTTTCTAAATATATCCTCAGCTGATTTTGAAAAACCAATTTCCATATTAATATTTAGTGTATATTTATAATATTCTCCTTTAAGAATTCCTAGTTTTCTTTTATTTTCAGATATTATATTTGTAATCGCACTACCACTATTCGCCACAGATTCTGTTAGATTATGCATAGCAACACTAGCATATTCTCCAGCAACTGATGCACCTTGCGTAGTCAATTATTAATACGTTTCATATTTGATTCTATTATGCCATTTATTTCTTCTGACAATTCTAACGCCTTTTGTAATTTTTGATTCATAGTTTACCTCTTTCTTATTATAATCAAATAACTATTTGTATGAGTTAAATTTCTACATTTTCTAGGTCAATTTCGCCATTCATTAGTTTTGGTAGTAAGGTATCCCTCAATTTTTGTAATGAGTCATTTTCTAATATATTGTTTTCTATTCTTTCAAAGATTGGATTAACAATTTGAGAAAACTTCTCCATTATTTCATCTGTTCCAACTAAAATTTTTAATTCATTAATATGTCCCGTATTTACATATTTTTGTACGCTTCCTAAAGCCTTTGATTTTAATTCATCAAGTATTTTACTGCTATTTAAGACAGTATATAAATAATTAACATTTATTTTACTTCTAATTCTGTACATTCTTTGATTTAATAAATATTGTTTATTCTCATAAATTTTTCCTGTTTTCCCAAGCAAGTCCATTGTAGCCTTTCTATCTGTCATAACCATAACTAAATCATTTTTATGCAATTCATATTTACCATATTTGTGGTTAACTTGTAGTCTTTCCTGTGATATATATTTATCTGCATTTGTATAAATAAATGAGCCGTTAATATTTACATTACCTAAATCGACAACCATAATTCCTGATTCATCATAACCATCTTTGTAAAAGGCATTACCATTTTGACATTCTGCAACTTCATCAAGCCTCATTATTTGCCAATCCACTGGAATTTGTTCTCCATTAACTTCTTTAAATGTTCCATTTGCTGATTTATATTCCAAACCATCACTATTTGGAAATTCAAAATCAACAAACCATCTTTTAAATAATTCCTGTGATAATTCATACAAATTATCATTTATCTGACTATTTAATTCTATTTTTTTGTCTATAGTTGATAAAATATTTGAAATTTTATTCTGTAATGTTATATTAGGAAATTTAAATTGGTATTCTCTCATTGCCTTTAAAGACATATTTTTTATAGTCGTTCCTGTTGCATATTCTTGTATATATTTTTGAAAATCACAAGAATAAAGCACATATTTTATAAATTCTTTGTTTACATCTTCTCTTATGTTAAAATAACATGCACTTTTCCCTAAAATACACTTTTCATTATTATAAACTGCAATATTTCCCAATGTTCCATTTATGGAAACTAATAAAGTTCTATCATTTAAGTCCCTTTTATATTTTTTGTACTCCTCTAAATCAACTGTTTTTGTATCTGCCTTTATTATAATTTTTCCATCACATAGGTTATTACCATTTATAAAATAATATTTACCATTTTTATTATATTTTGGAGTTCCATGTATTCCATCTCCAAGAATTGTTACTACATCTTTTAGTTTTACTTCTTTAAATTCCATACCCAATAGCCTCCAAGTTCGTCCTAATCTCATCTTCCAACTCATGAGACTCCTCAAATTGTTTAGCAAGTTCAGATGTTAATGTTTTCATTTTTTCTTCAAAAGGAATTCCATCATCTTTTTTTTCTTGTGTTCCAACATATCTTCCTGGAGTAAGTACATAATTATTTTCTTTTATTTCTTCTATTGTTGTTGCTTTGCAAAATCCTGCTACATCCTCATAATTGTCATTATTTTGAAAATTATGATATGTGCTTGCAATTTTAGAAATATCACTTTCATCTAGTTCTCTTAGCTTTCTTGTAACCATTGTTCCTAAATTT
>CATLUC010000146.1 GCA_950059165.1 uncultured Clostridium sp. | reverse complement strand
TATTACAAGATTTTGGATATGAAAGTTATAATCTTTGTAGAAATAAAGATTACAAAGATAGAATAAAAGATGTAGCAAAAATTGCAATGCTTGGATTTGAAGATGATATAAATTTTATACCTAGTTGGGAACTAAAGGAAAATAATATTTATACAGATTTAGGTAGAAAATATATTGGTGAATTGCAGATCTTACAAGATAAATATATTGTGTATTATATTTCAAATAGAAATAACCCATTATATGTAAGACAAACTTTAACAGATATTAATAAAATGTTTTCAAATGATAAAGTAATCGTGTTTTTAGAAGATTTTGATAGAATTAATAAAAGTAATAAGTATTTTACGATAAGTGGTAAATCTATACAGGTAATAAATCCAACAGATGATAATTTAGAATTGATAAAGAATATTAAAGATATAGATATTTATGACATAGTGAAAGAAGTCTACAAAGGAAAAGAAATATTGCTTTCTAATTGGAATAAAGCAGATTTTATGACAGAAGATAAAAGGTATATTGTTTTTATGCCTTTTATTGATACAGGTAAATTGCATAAATTAAATATAGCTTATGGAGATAATAGAGAATCTAAAAGAAACATTGATATATTAACTTTAAAGGGAAATAGAAGTAAGATTAATGAAATATTAGTTAAATCAACCAATATTATTGAAATTGATAGATGTTTATATAAAGCTAGAAATGAAAGTATGTTATGTGAATAATAGAATTTTTAATTTTGGATTTTATTGTAAAAATTGTCAACCTGTGATAAAATTACAGCATAATGATAAGGAGAGTAAGAGATGGAAAAAGTAGTATTGATAACTGGAAGCAGTAAAGGTATTGGAAAGGCTACAGCTGTAGAGTTTGCAAAAATAGGGGGGTACAAGGTAGTAATAAATTATTTGACAGATAAAGAAAATGCAGAAAAATTGTCAAATTACTTAAATGAAGAATATAAAATAGAAACATTAGTAATTAAAGCTGATGTATCAAATGAAGAACAAGTAAAAAATATGGTACAAGAAATTATAAATAAATTTGGAAGAATAGATGTACTGGTAAATAATGCAGGAATAGCAATAGATAAGGAATTTGAAGATAGAACTGTAGAAGATTGGAAAAGAACATTAGAAGTAAATACAATAGGAACTTTTTTAGTATCAAAATATGCAAGTGAAAATATGATGAAAAACAAAAGTGGAAAAATAATCAATGTATCATCGACAAATGGAATCAATACATTTTTTCCATCAAGTATAGACTATGATGCTTCAAAAGCAGCAATTATAAATTTAACATATAATTTAGCAATACAATTTGCACCATACATAAATGTAAATGTAGTTGCACCTGGCTGGGTAAATACAGAAATGAATAAAGAACTACCAAAAGAGTTAATAGAACAAGAAACAGAAAAAATATATAAAAAGAGATTTGCAGAGCCAGAAGAAATAGCAAAAGTAATTTGTTTTTTAGCATCAGAAGATGCAGAGTATATCAATGGTACAGTGATAAAAGTAGATGGAGGAATGTAAGTGTTAAGAGAGTATTTTAAGTCATGGAATAAATTTGAAATAACATTAGTTTTACTAGGAACAATGGGTGTTATTGTATTTGGATGTATTTTTAAAAGTGCAATATTGGCGATGATTTGCTCTATTGCTAGTATCATAACAGCTATGCTACAAGCAAAAGGAAAAGTTGAAAGCCAATTTGTTAGTATATTAGTATGTTTGCTATATTCATATATTTCATATACAAATAGGTATTATGGAGAAGTTATATTTTATATGATTATTATGCTACCAATGTCGGTAGGAGGAATTATTTCATGGTTAACACATAAAAGCGATAAAACTGACTCAGTAGAAGTGAACGAAATAAAGCTTAAAGAATGGATATTTATAGGTATTATAAGTGTACTAGCATTTATTGGATTATATTATGTATTAAAATTTTTCAATACAAGCGAGTTAGTAGTATCAACATTTTCAATGATAGCAAGTCTATTAGCAGTATATCTATTAGTAAGAAGAAGTAAGTATTGTTTTATATTTTATTTAATAAATGATATTATACTAATTATATTATGGGGATTACCAATTATTTCAGGAAACTTATTATTTATTCCTATGGTAATTGATCCGTTTGTATTACTTATTAGTGATAGCTATGGTACATTTAATTGGAATAAAATAGAGAAAGAACAAATTAATTAAGGAGATAAAATTGATATGCAAATAAAAACAATTGATTTATGGACAGAACAATATAAAAATCATTATGAATGTTTTAATGGAGCTTTTGTTGATGGATTTGAAAAAGGTAACAAACCATTTAATAAATATAAAATAGTAAAGAATTGTAATTGCATAATTACAACAAATAGAGAAGATATAAATATAAGTAATAAGCATAATGCAATTATTTTCTATAATAATGAAAATCCTGTGAGATTAGTAGTTATTAATAAAGATACAGAAGTTGAAAAATGTATAGATATAGCTTTAAATCAAAATTTTGAAACTATGATATTGAGAGAATTATATGAAAATGAAAAAATAGAATCATCTATTATAGATATGCAAGAAAAGCCTATTTTAAACAATGTAAATAATACAGAAGAGATAGATGTTGGTTCATGTGATAGATGGAAACTTTTATATAATATGTTAAAAGGAAGTTATACAGAAGATAATACACCTTATGGGAATTATCAAAGTGATAAATATGAGTTTGTACCAAATTTAGAAATTAAATATAATTTAAAGACAGATACAGAGATATTTGAAATAGAGCATAATTGTGCATTCATAAACGAAATAAAAACAAGAATAATACCTATACAGGAAAATTCAAATTTAACAAAACAATAAGAACTAAATAAGTATATAAGGAGGATACAATGAAAAATATTATTTTAACAGGAGCAAGTGATGGATTAGGAAAAGAATTTGCTTTAAAGTGTTTAAAAGAGAAAGATATAAATATAATTGCATTATGCAGAACAAAACCTAATTATGAATGTGATTTTATTAAAACAGATTTAACTGATGAAAAATCAATAGAAGATACTTGTAATATCATTAAGAAAAAATATAAGAAAATAGATGCAGTAATAAATTGTGCAGGTTTACCAGGAGTACAAAAACTAGAAGAAGTTACTTATGATGTATTAGAGGATTTAATGAAAGTAAATGTACTAGCACCGATTTATTTAGTTACACAACTAATAACTTTAATTAAAGAAAGTGAAGCAGATATTTTAAATGTAGGTTCAACTATTGGAACAAAAGCAGGTTATACAGATCAAATTGCTTATACAACTTCAAAATGGGCAATTCGTGGAACAAGCTATAATTTACAATTAGAATTAAAAAAATATAATTGTCGTGTAATACAATTTAATGTAGGTGGAATGAATACTAGAATGCATACAAAATGGACTGGAAAAGAAATAGAACATCCAGAAGAATGGATGAATCCAGCAGATATTGCAGATTTAATGTTACATATATTAAAACTACCTAAAATGATTGAAGTAAGTGAAATAACAATAAATAGAAAAGTTTTTTAAAGGAGAAGAGTATGGAAGAATATTTTGATGTA
>CATLUC010000145.1 GCA_950059165.1 uncultured Clostridium sp. | reverse complement strand
TTGCATATTGTAAATATTATTATTATAACTTACCCACTCGATTTAGAAAAGAGCCAATTTTTTTATTTTATTTAAAATGACATCTTTTTGTAACCATGTAGGCAAAATATAATTATTACTCTAAAACTGTTTCCTCTTTTTTAGATAAAAATCCAATTTTATATTTATCTAAAATATATCCCATATCTTTTGAAAATTCTTTTAACATAACAATTTTTATAGTTGGGTCTTTGCCTTTTAAATAATCATCAATTATTTGTTTTAATTGTTTAATATTCTTCATTTCTGGCTCAATTTGTTTTGTATATCTATTAGCTCTATCTGTAAGTTTTTCCTTGATTAAAACAATATCTTCATTGCTTGCACAAGAAATTCTTTGGAACAATTGGAATGGGTCATAATATTTAAATATTGGAAGTTCCATACATTCTTTATCAAATTTTTCATAAAATAATTCCATTCTCATTGGAATACATTTCATAATGTCTTCTGCTTTTTCTTTATACATTTTATCTAGTAATTGGTCATTTAACATATTAAAATGTTTTAATATTTCTTCCATATCCTCTTCTACTTCTTCTATTGCAATTTTTCCCAGTTCTTCTTGTGGATTTGGGCAATAATTAGAAGTTAAAGATGCAATATTCATACCATTAAAAAATACACTTTTCAAAGTTTTTAGGTCATATTCAATAAGACCTTTTCTTGAAAAATAACTAAAATATGCAAATAGTTTTACAGTATCTATTAATGTTAATTTTCCTTCTTTTACATCACCAATAACCTCTTCAATTACACCATCAAATTGGTCATCTGAAATTTTCCAATATTCTTCTGTAAGTAATCTTTTAAATCCAGGTAAATTTTCTGTATCTACTGTATTTCTAATAGTTTCCATGTTTTCTTTAAATAATTTCATATCAAAAATACGTGTTCTAATGTAGTATTCTATAAATTTGAAGAAACGATATTCTGATTTGAAATTATAGTAATAGTTGTTATCAAATTCTTTAATATAGAACTGTCTATTATCCATTAAAATCCTAGAAGATACTAATATTGACTTATATTCTTCATTGTCTTTGATGTTTATAAATTTGTCTTTTGTTATTTTTCCTGCTTTTATTTCAAAAGAAATGGCAATTGTAAAAATAAGCATTGTTTGCATTACTCTATGGTTTGTGTTTGGATATGATTTGTTTACCATTTCATATATTTTTTTGAAGTCATTTAATGCGTGTTTTAAAATTCTTAGGTTTCTTGTTCCACTTTTGTTAAATGTAGATATTATAAGTCCTGTGTTTTCCCTTAAAAAACGTATTAAATCGGCATTGTTTTCATATCTCATTAAAATTCCATTTATAATGTAATCAAATTTTGGTGCATATTCAAATGTTTCACCAATTAGCTTTTCTTTAATTCTTTCATAGTCATTTGCTTTGTCAAAAACATGTTCAATTTTGTCTTGTATCTTTTCAACCATTGGTTTATCAGATTTGTTTAATTCATCTTGTTTGTCCAAAAGATATGTTGCAATAAATGTTTTCATCTCAAGGTTTGAGCTTTTTAATTTAGTAGAAAGCTCTTTTTCATTACAAATAATAATTGTTTTTATATGGTCATGTTCAACAAAGTTATTGATATAACCTAAAATATCAATAACATCAACATTAGCTCTTTCTAGGTCATCAAAGCACAATACTTTGTCATCTGTTGAGAAAAATTCTCCATAGTCTACTCTATCACCATTTTGTGTAACACCAAAAAAGTTTGCCATATCAATACCAGTTTTTGCATATTCTGGTATGCTTGTTTGACCATTTGCATCCATAAATCTTCTTAAGTTTTTGTCCATTAATTGTGTGGTTTCAATAAATATTTTTTTGCTGATTTCTTCTAAATTAGAAATTCCATATAATGACATATATATGGTTGTATATCTTTTTCCATTTAATTCTAATGATTCTATTTTTTTTCTAATTTTGTTATTCCAAAAATGGGTTTTTCCGAGAACCCCATTCACCATTTATCATGATTGCATAATCTGTGTAATCTGACCTTACATAATCTAATATACTTTCTACTAAATCTTCCATTATATCCTCCATTTCCCTATTTGAGATGATTTTTTCCTCCGTCCCCAAAATCACCCAAAATCATCTTTCCTGTAAAATTAATCTTTTGCTAAAGTAAACACATCTATTTTCTTAGGGCGTGCTTGTTGCAATATTTTGCAACATTCATTTACTGTGCTTCCTGTTGTATAAATGTCATCTATTAATAATATTTTTTTATTCGTTATTTTCTTTTGGTTGTATAATTTATATACTCCTTGTATGTTTTTTTGTCTTTCTTCTTTGTTTAGTTTGCTTTGTTCTACTATGTTTTTTACTTTAAAAATGCAATCTGTATTATAGTCTATGCCTACATTTCGGGCTATTTCTTTTGCAATTAATTCACTTTGGTTATAGCCTCTTTTTTTTCTTCTTTTTTGACTTATTGGAACTGGTATTATTGTATCATAAGATTTTAAAATTGAAAAGAATTTTTTATTTTTTAACAGAAAATTTACAATTGTTTTATAGATATAAGATTTTTCATTGAATTTGTAGTCTATTATGGCTTTTCTTATTATTCCCTGATATTCAAATATATATAAATGTTCTTGAAAGTAATAATTGGTATTGGAGTTTTTTTCGATTTCAAATTTTGCATCTTTTTCTAATTGTTTTTGACATTTTATACATAAAAAGTTTGAATTTAGTTTTCCACATATACCACAACTTGGTGGATAAATAAGGTTTAATATTTGTTCTAAAATTTTGGTTTCTCCTTTGGATTTTATTTTTATGGATTAAATTAGTTTTAGGTAATTTCTCCTTGAATAAAAAATATGTAAGATGTGAACTTTATTATCATGTATTTCATAAATAATATTATAGTTTTTGATAGTCTTTTGATGTATTTCTTTACGTTTATTCTTTTTAAGTACTTTATATTTTTTAGGCATATATTCTAAGTCAAAAATTTCTTTTTGAATTCTATAAATCAATTTACGAGCTATTACTTCTTCTTTCAAATGTACCTTAATATAATAATAAATCTCCTTTAACTCTTCTTCTGCATCAACTGTTATAATTGTTTTATATAATTCTATATTTACCACACTCCTTTAATTTACAGTATTCATCCATTCCTCCATTTCTATTACGAAATCTTCCATTGGCATACATTTTCCCTCTTTAATTTGTTCTTGAGATCTTCTTATTTTGTTTAAAAATTGTTGTCTATATTCTTCACTTCTAAATCCTAAGTGCCATTCAAAATCATATACCCAACCATCTTTGGCTACTACTTTAAGTTTTTTGCTGGAAAATTTTTTTCCTATTTCAGTTAATTTCATTGTTTTTAGCATATTTCTACCTCCTTTTTTATTTTTTACATTATAATTCATTTTTATACTAAAGTCAATATTATTTCTCAAATTTAGCGAAAAAGTTTTCGACAATTTATGACAAAAAAAGAGGCATGAATTGCCTTTAATGCCTCGTTAATTTTTATATTTCCCCTTGTTTTATTATTCGCATTTTATACTCTAATCCTGTATTTCTTCTTTTTATTTCAACATTTTGTA
>CATLUC010000144.1 GCA_950059165.1 uncultured Clostridium sp. | reverse complement strand
TATATTAATTTCTGTATATGTGCTTCTTTGTTCATTATAAAGTACTTTTATAGCTAAAGTATCATGTTTTATCAATTCTTCATTCTTTTTGATTATTTCTTCTAACATTTTATTTTCTGCAATATAAATATTTATCTTGTCTAATACTTCAAAGTTCTTGTCTTTTCTCATATTTTGGACTTTTGATAATATTTCTCTTACAAATC
Organism: uncultured Clostridium sp.; assembly: GCA_950059165.1. Classification (GTDB taxonomy): domain Bacteria; phylum Bacillota; class Clostridia; order TANB77; family CAG-508; genus CAG-269. Next base: position 3,436 of record CATLUC010000144.1, on the reverse strand, counting down.
CTTCTTCTTTTAATTCTTCAGAAATATTAGTGTCTAGTACAACTCCTATTTCACCTTCTCCACTAAATGCAAAACCTTCTTTTCCTTGCATTGTGACTAATAAATTTTCTGCATTTAGTCCAATTTGTGTATCTTGTATTTCTATATACTCTGTTCCACCGTTTTTTACTATGTTTGCTAAATCCATTTGATTTTTCTTTGCTATTTCTTGTTTAATTTGAGGGATTAGTTTTCCATATTCTTTTCCAAGTACTGGTAAGTTTGGCTTTATTTCAAAATTAACATAGTTAGACATTTCTGCACCTAAGTCAATTTCTTTTACATTTAATTCTTCTTTTACAATATCTTCATAATATTCTTTTAATGTATTTATAGATATTAGCATTTTTGAAAGTGGCTGTCTATTTTTGATATTAGCAGAATTTCTTGCACTTCTACCTAGTTTTACTATTTTGTATGCTAAATCCATTTCTTCTTCTAATTTTTGATCTATTTCACTTTCATTTACCTTTGGCCATAAACATAAATGTACACTTTCAGGTAGCTTACTATCTAGCCCTACTACCAAATTTTGGTATATTTCATCTGTCATAAATGGTACAAATGGTGCTGCAACTTTTACTAATGTTGTTAATACTCTGTATAATGTGCAATATGCTCCTATTTTTTCGTCTGTTAATTCTTGAGCCCAAAATCTTTCTCTATTTCTACGAACATACCAATTAGAAAGCTCGTCTGTAAAGTTTTCTATTTGAATAGCTGCACTTGTTATGTCGTAATTCTCTAGTTTTTCATCTACTTCTTTTACTAATGTGTTTAATTTAGAAATTATCCATTTATCCATTATATTTGTTGGTTTGAAATCACTATAATTTAGTGGGTTAAACTCATCAATTTCAGCATATAACACGTAGAAAGAATATACATTCCATAAAGTACTTAAAAATCCTCTTTGGGTTTCTTGCACATTACCCAAGCCTAATCTTGTTGGAAGCCATGGTGCACTACATGTGTAGAAATGCCAACGAGTAGCATCTGCTCCTACTGTGTCTAGTAATGTCATTGGGTCTACTCCATTTCCTTTAGATTTTGACATTTTTTGACCTTTTTCGTCTAATACATGACCTAATACTATACAGTTTTCAAATGGACTTCTATTAAATAGAGCTGTTCCTATTGCTGTTAAAGTATAGAACCATCCTCTTGTTTGGTCTACTGCTTCTGAAATAAATCCTGCTGGGAAATTGTTGTCAAACATTTCTTTATTTTCAAAAGGATAATGCCATTGGGCAAAAGGCATTGAACCTGAATCAAACCAACAATCTATTACTTCTTTTGCACGATGCATTTTTTTGCCACATTTTGGACATTTTAATTCTATATTGTCAATATATGGTTTATGTAATTCTATATCTTTTGGCACATCTATTCCTTTTTCTTTTAATTCTTTGATAGAACCAATACATTCTTGATGGCTACAGTTTTCATCTTCACAAGTCCAAACTGGAAGTGGTGTTCCCCAATATCTATCTCTTGAAATACCCCAATCAATAACATTTTCTAAGAATTTTCCAAATCTTCCTGTTCTAATTGTGTCTGGATACCAATTTACTTTATTATTGTTTGCTACTAATTGGTCTCTTAATTTGCTCATTGCAACAAACCAACTCTCTTTTGGATAATAAAGAAGTGGTGTGTCACATCTCCAACAATGAGGATAAGAATGTAGATGTTTTTCTTTGCTAAATAGTTTATTTTGTTCTTTTAGCCATTTGCAAATATCTTCATTGCAATCTCTTACAAATCTACCTGCCCATGGTTCTACCTCTTTTTCAAATTTTCCAGATTTATCTACTAAATTGATAAATGTAATTCCATTTTGTTTAGCAACAAAGCTATCATCTTCACCATAAGCTGGTGCAATATGTACAATTCCTGTACCATCTTCTAAATTGACATAGTCACCATGTATAACTTCGAATGCTTTTCCCTCTACTTTTCCAAAAGGCATTAATCTTTCATATTTAGTTCCAAGCAATTCTTCTCCTTTAAAGGTTTTTACTATTTCATATGGTGTTTCTTTTAATACTTTTTCAAGCAAGTCTTTTGCTAAAATATAATTTTCAAATTTTGGTTCTTCTTCAGTTCCAATATTTGCCTTTACTTCTACATATTCGTATGTTTTATTTACGCAAAGTGCTAAGTTAGATGGCAAAGTCCATGGTGTTGTAGTCCATGCTAAAATATATTTGTCCTCATTTAACACTTTGAATTTTGCAATACAAGTTAAATCTTTTACATCTTTATACCCCTGTGCAACTTCGTGTGAAGAAAGTGCTGTTCCACATCTTGGGCAATATGGCATAACTTTGTGTCCCTCATATAAAAGACCTTTTTCCCACATTTGTTTTAAAGCCCACCATACAGATTCAATATATTCATTGTGGTATGTGACATATGGATTTTCCATATCTACCCAAAAACCTACTTTATTAGTCATTTCTTCCCACATTGAAACATATGTAAATACACTTTCTTTACATTGTTTAACAAATTTTTCTACACCATATTCTTCAATTTGTTCCTTGCCTGAAATACCTAGCTTTTTTTCAATTTCTAGTTCAACAGGAAGTCCATGTGTGTCCCACCCTGCTTTACGAATAACTTTGTATCCTTTCATAACCTTGTATCTTGGGATAATATCTTTCATAACTCTAGTTTCAATATGTCCTACATGAGGCTTTCCATTTGCTGTTGGTGGTCCATCATAAAAAGTAAAATATCTTTTCCCTTCATTCATTGCAAAGTTCTTTTTAATGATGTCCTTTTCCTTCCATTTTTGGCTAACTTCTTTTTCCATTCCTACAAAGCCATTTTTAAGCTCAACTTTTTTGTACATTTTAATCACATTCCTTGTATAATATATTTAGGTTTTTAAAAGGTTACCCATAAACCTTTGTAAATCTCTCACAGCTTTTATATTTTAAGATTATGTGTAAGTGATTATTTTAGCTGTGAATTGTAACGCAAATCTTTTAATTTTTACTTATTTTTGCTTTCAATTTCTTGTAGCTCAAATCTATATTTTTGCTCTACATTTGGGTATTTTTCATGGTCAACTTCTTCTAAAAACATTTCTAATGGTCTAACACATAAAGAACCATCTCCATAAAGATGTCTATAAACTACCATTTTCTCTTTTGTTTCGCTGTGATATGCTATGTCCTCTACTAAGTAATAATCTCCTTTAAAGTGTTTGTACACCCTTTTTAACTTTAATTCTCTCACTTTAATTTCCTCCATTCTTTGTAATTTGGAGCAATTGGGGACGTTTCTTTTTGCTCCTTTTTTTCTTTTCGAAGGTTGCGACATACAAGGAGTTTCAAAATAATATATAATAATAGATTTAAATTATTTACACATAGATGTGTCCCAA
>CATLUC010000143.1 GCA_950059165.1 uncultured Clostridium sp. | reverse complement strand
AAAATAAATTTTTTGAATTTTTATTGAGAAATTAGAAAAAATATGTTATATTAAGCATAACAAAACTATATGGAGGAATACATGGAGAAAAAATTTACAATAAATAACGAACAAGAAGTAGCAGATGAAGAAATGCTTAAATTAATAGAGCAAGGCGACCAGCAAGCTTTAGAAAAAATGATAAACAAATATGAAGAACTTGTAAAAATGAAAGCAAGTAAGTTTTTTATGTATGGGGCAGAAAAAAATGATATCATCCAAGAAGGAATGATAGGATTATACAAAGCAATTAGAGATTTTAACAAACAAAAAAACATCACATTTAAGACATTTGCAAATATATGTATAGAAAGGCAACTAATAACAGCAATAAAATCAGCAAATAGGCAAAAACATATGCTTCTAAATTCAGCTATATCAATTGATTCTAACGTAGGAACAGAAGAGGAAAATTATAGGGAAAGAATAGAACTAATAAAATCCAATTATATAGAAGACCCATCAGAAGCAATAGTAAAATCTGAATACTACATGAATATATACAATGCAATTGACCAAAAACTAAGTAATCATGAAAAAGAAGTATTAATGCAATACCAAAAAGGAAAGTCATATGCAGAAATAGCAAAAGCCTTAGACTGTAAGCCAAAATCAGTTGATACTGCCATGACAAGAATAAGGAAAAAAGCAAATAAAATAAAAGAAGAATTTAATCAGACAGATAATTTTTAATAATAAAAAGATAATAATAAATTTTGTATAAATTAACAGATAATTTAAAATACTGATATATAAATATCTATGTATCAGTATTTTTAAATAGTGAAGGAGGAAAAGTTTTGGATAAATTAGTTTTAGTGGATGGAAATAGCATCATGAACAGAGCATTTTATGGAATTATGGGAAGCAAAATGTTAACTACAAAAGACGGCAAATATACAAATGCAGTTTATGGTTTTTTAGCTATTTTGTTCAAATTGTTAGAAGATGTAGACCCTAAGTATTTAGTAGTTGCATTTGACTTAAAAGCACCAACAGCAAGGCACAAATTATATGAGGGTTACAAAGCAACAAGAAAAGGAATGCCACAAGAACTTGCAGAACAAATGCCAATTATAAAAGATGTTTTACGTGCAATGAATATAGATATTGTTGAAATGGAAGGATATGAAGCAGATGACGTGCTTCGGAACATTATCTCGTTATGGAGAAAAAAAAGGCTTAAGTGTTACAATACTTTCAGGAGATAGAGATACATTTCAACTTGCAACAGATAATGTAACTATTAGAATTCCACACACTAAAGGTGGAAAAACAGAAACAGACGAATATAATAGAGAAAAAATCATTGAAAAATATGGGTTAGAACCAAAACAACTAATTGATGTAAAAGGATTACAAGGAGATAGTTCAGACAATATTCCAGGTGTACCAGGAATTGGGGAAAAGACAGCACTTAGCTTAATTCAAAAATTTGGTTCTATTGAAAATTTATATGAAAAAGTAGATAAACAAGAATCAGAGTTAAAAGGAAAGCAAAAAGAAAATATAGAAAATAACAAAGAACTTGCTTTTTTATCTAAAACATTGGGAACAATCAATTTAGAAGTGCCAATTAAGGACACTTTAGAAGACTTTAAAGTAGAAGAATGGGACAAACCAAAAGTACTAGAATTGTTTAGAGAACTTAATTTTAATCGTTATATTGATAGATTTTCTTTGCGTGATGGACAAGAAGAAACTAAAAAAGACTTAAAAACTTTATATAAAAAAGTAGATAAATCAAAAGAAGAAATCATAAAATTAATAAAAGACCAAAAACAAATGATTTTTACAATAAATACTTGCCAAGACGAAAATCAGGAAAAAATTATAAAGGAAAAAATAGTAGGTTTTGGTATTTTTGACGAAGAACAAAAAGAAGCCATGTATCTAGCATTGGAAGAAGAAAACATACAAGATTTTAAAGAAATATTAGAAAATGAAGAAATAAAAAAAATAAGTTATAATATAACTAAAACCTATATTTTATTAAAGCAGGAAGGAATTAACTTAAAAGGAATAAACTACGATATAGCTATTGCAAGTTATATTTTAAATCCAACAAATAACAAATTGGAATTAGATAGGCTAATTGAGCAATATTTAGGATTAGATGTTTTAGAACTAATTGGAGAAGAGCCTAAACAAAAGCAAATCAACTTATTTGACACACTTGAAGAACAAACAAATGAAGTAGAAACAAAAGACCAAGAAAAATTTGCATTATATAGTTACGCAATATATAAAATAAAAGAAATCACTCTAAAAGAATTAGAACAAATAGGAGCTTTAGAGTTATTTTATGATATTGATATGCCAACAGTAGAAGTCTTGTCAAATATGCAATGGAATGGGATGTATGTTGATAAACAAGAATTAGAACAATTTGGAAAAGAATTAACTAAAAAACTAGAAACAATAACAAAAATCATCTATGAAATGGCAGGAGAAGAATTTAATATAAACTCTACAAAACAACTTCGGAGAAATTTTATTTGAAAAAATGAAATTACCAGTTGTTAAAAAAACAAAAAGTGGATATTCTACAGATGTAGATGTTTTAGAAAAGCTAAAAAAAGAAGACCCAATAATTGAACAAATATTAGAATATAGGCAATTGATGAAACTAAACTCCACATATGTAGAGGGACTAAAACAATATATAAACCCAAAAACAAATAGGATACACTCATTTTTTCATCAAACAATAACTGCAACAGGAAGAATAAGCTCAACAGAGCCAAACTTACAAAACATCCCAACTAGGTTTGAACTAGGAAAAAGAGTAAGAAAAGTATTTAGACCAGAAAAACGGCAAAATATACCTAGATAGTGACTATTCACAAATCGAATTAAGGGTTTTAGCAGCAGTATCAAATGACGAACACATGATACAAGCATTCAAAGAAGGGCAAGACATCCATAAACAAGCAGCATCAAAAGTATTTAAAACACCAATAGAAGAAGTAACAAAAGAACAAAGAAGTGATGCAAAAGCCGTAAACTTTGGAATAGTATATGGAATTAGTGACTTTGGACTAGGAGAACAACTTCGGAATATCAAGAAAAAAAGCAAAAGAATATATCGAGCAATACCTAGAACAATACGAGGGAATAAAAGCATTTATGGAAAACATAACAAAAGAAGCGACAGAAAAAGGCTATGTAGAAACACTATTCCACAGAAGAAGATATATACCAGAGCTAAAATCAAACAACTACATGGTAAGGCAATTTGGCTCAAGAGCAGCAATGAACACCCCAATACAAGGAACAGCAGCAGACATCATGAAAATAGCAATGATAAAAGTATATAAAGAAATACAAAAAAGAGGACTACAATCTAAAATAGTACTACAAGTCCATGACGAAATGATGCTAGAAGTACCAGAAAACGAAAAAGAAGAAATAAAACAAATCATGAAACAATGCATGGAAACAGCAACAAATTTAAGTGTACCACTAATAGCTGACATATCAGAAGCCCAAAACTGGTATGATTGTAAATAATGTGACATTGGGGACGTTTCTTTTTTCACATTTTTGTGACGTTGGGGACATATCTTTACTTTATACTTAGCTAAATATATTTTTAAGTTATTTAAATAATAATCT
>CATLUC010000142.1 GCA_950059165.1 uncultured Clostridium sp. | reverse complement strand
GGATTAAATCATTTAGAGGAAAAGATGCATATAAATTAAATGAAATATTAGATGTGAATTCAAATGAATTTAAAGTGAATACAAAACAAACAAAGAAAGAATTAACAGCAAACCTTGAAAAATATTTTACTGAAATCTCAGCGATTTTATTAGAAAATTATAAATTTTCACTAGAACCAGAAAAAAAGAAATATTTAGATAGAAAGAAGTCACATGAGTGGAAAACAATCATAATGAAGAAAAGGAAAGTAGATTAAAGAAAACAAATTCTTTAATAATTAACAGTTTATGTATTATTAACAATAAAAATTACATGTTAAAGAACTTGTTTTCATGAATAAGCATATTCAAAAAATTAATTTAAAAAGTGAGAAAAAAGAAAAAAATATTAAAAAATTCCTTTTTTCCACTTCTATTTTATTAAATACGTCGCAAAGTTTTCTACAATTTAAAAAACTTTAGAAATATAAGAAATTACTTATTGTTACACTTCATAATTATTTTAACAGCATCATCAAACCCAGTCTTATAATACTTATCATTCCAATAAATACAATGTTGCAAAAAATCATCACGCAAATCATCTAGCACATCAGAAACATAATCCTTTTTAGAATCCAAAGTAGCATCCAAAATTCTATCAGCAAACACATCAAACTTAAGCAAATGCCTTTTATCTTCCTCACTCAAATTAGTTTCCAACTCTTCAGACCTAAAATCTATCCAATCTGTTATCAAGTCATCCTCACTATCAAAATCATTATTCATACTTTCAAAGCAACAAAAATACTTTTTATTCATAATCAAAACCTCCATAAATTCAATATAATTTTGTAGGCTTAAGCGGTCATAAAAAGTAATGAACAACCTAAGCCATAACTGGGCTCAATTTGGGCACACTATTCCCAAAAAAGAACCCAAAATCACATAAATTTACAAAGTCAAAAAATTGGGCACACCAAATATACCAACAAATACACCTCAAAGCCTTGTCTACCAATCGTTTGCAAAAATGACTCATAACCCGAAGGAAGGTAGTCTAGAGTTTTACCAACGAAACAAAAGAAACGAAAAGCATTTGCCGAATTTAAGTAAGTGTAAATGTTAAGATTTTTATAGTTTTTGGGTGAAATTATCATACTTTAGTCACAATTAGGGCATGGCTGGGCAAGTTTTGGCGAGATTTGTATTTGAATAATTCACATAGTGTGGTATAATTGTGAAAAGTAGAAGAAAAATAGTAAATTGTCGCTGAGATTAAAATGATGCATTATTTGTAATTTTAGTACTTATATTTTATAAAAATATTGAATATGTATTTTATGAAGGAAGAAATTCCAATGATGGAGCTCCTTTGGTAATTATTCAAAATTGGCTAGAAGACTATAGAAAAAATTACAAATAGAATATTGTGGAGATGATAAAAGATGAAAAAAACAACAAAAAAACAAATAGTGATATTTATTATAGTAAGTATAGTATTACTAGGAATAGGTTTTATAGGTGGATTTTACACAAAAATATTAATTGATGAAGCTCAACTAATAAAAGAAAAGGAGAAACAAGCAAGTCTATCAGCATTAATGTCGGAAAGTGAAATAAATAAATTAAGAGAAGCGATTGAAAAAGATGAGGTGGACTATGGAGATAATTATCAAGAATTTAAAACATACAATCCCTATGTATATAAAAAAGAACCAGATAGAATTTATTTTAAATCTTCAAAAATAGGTGCTTTTTATGTATTTGAAAAAGAAGATGAAAATTATGAACATTTATTAGAAGTTATTGAAGATAGGATGCACTATTCAGTAATAGATGATTATAATTTGAATTGTTTTGCACCTGACTCAATTAATACAATGATGACATCGGGAGAAAATTATATTATTTTTGATTATGATAATGAAACTTTATCAGAAGTTGACGAAAATTACAACAAAGACATTATTTTTAAATTTTTAGAAAATACAAGATTATATAGATTGGTTACTTATTTGTCATACTACAAAGAATCTATTTTAAAAAGTGATTTACCAAAAAAGGAATTTGCTAATAATACAAGTATGAATGGTTATAAATATATGACATATATAGATGGAAATTAAAGCTTAATATAAAACAGGTTAGACAATGGATAAGAAGGGGAAAAATAATAAAGGCTTGTATGATATAATATTAAGTAATTATAAAAATAGAATAGTAATTACCTCATACGATAATTACTATTTTTTTATGTGATAATTGGTAAAAGATATTAAAAAGCACTAAAATATGCTTTCTAGTATCTAAGGTTGTTCTCCAAGTGTAATTGTCAAATCTTTTTCCTGTCCATTACGATTTACCTTAATTTTCATTTCATCACCAATTTGATGAGAATTTTTAATAGCATTTAATTCATCCATTTTAGTAACTTTTTGACCATCTGCTTCAATAATTACATCACCAATTTTAATACCTGCTTTTTCGCCAGCAGAGAAATCATCAATAGATTTTACATAGATACCAACAACCAAATTATTTGCCTTTGCAGTGTTTTCATTTAAATCCATTCCAGAAATTCCGATATAAGGTCTTTTAACTTTGCTATATTGAATTAATTGAGAAGTAATATCTGTTGTAGAATTAATAGGAATAGCAAATCCCATACCCTCAATTCCTGTTCCAGAAAGTTTTAATGTATTAATACCAATTACTTTTCCTTCGCTATTTACTAAAGCACCACCACTATTACCTGAATTGATAGCAGCATCAGTTTGTATTAAAGTGAATTTTTTACCATCAGAGTCTGTAACCTCTCTATTTACAGCACTAATAACACCACAAGTAATACTACTTTGCATACCTAATGGATTTCCAACAGCCATAGCAAATTCGCCTACTTTTATGTTATCAGAATCTGCAAATTCTGCTTTTGAAAGTCCATTTTTTTCAATTTTAATAACAGCTAAATCGGTTTGTTCATCTTTTCCTATAATTTTAGCTTCATATTTTTCTTCATCATTAAATAAAGTAACAGTTACTTTAGTAGCTTCTGAAACTTCATAATAAGATTCAGAAGAAGATGTTGCAACAATATGATTATTAGTTAATATATAACCATCTTCACTAATAATAATACCAGAACCACTTGCTTTTGCAGTATTTGGACTAGATTGTTTACCAAACATAGACATAAACGAATTATTAACACTGTATTCAACTTCAATTCCTACAATTGATGGTAAAACCTTATTAGCTGCATAAACAGAAGTGTCAGAATAGTTAGAAAGTGATGTTTGACTAACATAGCCTGAATTTTGTGAATTTCCAGTATTATTTATAATAGTAGTGTTTTCATTAAATAATTTAGAACGAATAGAGGGAATGCCAAAACACGTTCCTAATACTACTGTAGAACCTACTACACCACAAAAAAATGGCAATAAGATACCTTTTGTAAAACCAATTTTTGCTTTTGGTGCAGTTTCATTCTTGAAAACTGTTTTGTATGTATTTGGATTTTGAACAGTTTTAAAATTTTGTGCTTTTACTTCTTTTTTTTCATTTTCTTCCATTTTATTTCAACCCTTTCTTTGAACTATATTAATATAATAACCTATTATGCTAATATAATACAAGAGATTTGTGAAATTTATGTGAATATGACAAAATTATTCTATGATTTATAAGTGA
>CATLUC010000141.1 GCA_950059165.1 uncultured Clostridium sp. | reverse complement strand
TATATATTATTATATTATATATTATATATATTTTTTTTTATATTATATATTTCTTTTATGAATTAGTTTTGTATAGCTTTCTTACGAAAGCTTCTTACAAAACTAATTCATATTTAGAAATGGTATCTTTCTAAGTATCCACATAACTAGTTTATATACTTGCTCAAAATTTAGAAGTATTATGAGAATTGGTATTCCAACTGTTAAAGTTATAGGACGTATGAAAAAGCCTAGCAAATTCAAATTATCAAATACCAAACTAAGAAATCCATCTATACTAGTAGTAAGTTCTTCAGGAAATGGTGGCAATGAAATCCACCCAAAAACTACATTGAGCAAACCTTTGATTAAATTCAACAATGCTTCTAAAATCATTTTGTTGTTACCTCCTCATATTTTCTTCTAAACAAATTGACTAACTCAAAGATTATAAATGCATCAACACAAACTAAATAAATATCATGTATTGTTTTTAATGCTCCACTTTGAACTAAACTATTTAAGTTAAATGTAGTAGCACTCATGAGTTTACTGTTAGTAAATGGTTCATATAGATCAGGTATGTTAAACACTGGGTTTGCAAAGTTTATACTTAGTATTTTTGTTAAAATATCTATTACTATTTCAAATGGATAAAATAAAAAACCTAACCTATCAGAAAACCAATCTTTTAAATCTGTGAAATAACTATCAAAAAAATCATCACTAGGAATGAACAAAGATTTTATAGCATCAACTAATAATTCTATTAATTTATATACAAAGAAATTTTCAGAAAAGGGATTGATGTAACTTAACATCTCCCCTATCTTCTCAAATATATTTTTATTTGTTTCATTTTGTTCTTTAATCGCGTTCGTCTGTTCATCTATTTTTGAATTTGTTAAATCTTGTTTATTCTTCATTTCTTCTTCTGTAGTTAAGTTGCCAACTTCAAAAGTAACACTATTATATATCTCTGAACCATCCAATGTACTAAGTGTAAACATATATTTTTTTCCATTACTCAAATCAATACCTAAATCAGATTTTGGAATATAATATATAATATCAGAATTTGAGTTATCACAATAATCACTATAATAATTTAAAACAAAAGTTTTAATAGGTTTTAATTTTAACATACCTGATGTAACATCAAATAAAACTAATCCAAATTCATCGCTAAAACCATTAAGATTTCCTGCTGATATTTTCAATGTATCAAATTTACCACTTGATAATTCCTCTTGTGTTGTTATAAAACTTGGGTTGTTAACAACATCACTAGGATAACAAATAGAACCATCAATAGTTCTTAAATCATAATTTGAAAAATATATACCTTTAAAACCAGTAGTAATACCTGAACAAGCAGAAAAACGTGAAAAATCCAACATAGTATTACTAAAAAGAGTAGAACGACTAAGAGAAGAATTATTTTGATAAAATGTAGGACTACCTGTAATACTAAGAGAACGTTTATCAAAATCAATATAATCAAAAACTAATTCAGTATTAGAAATAAACAATTTATATTTAGTTTCTCCATAAAAATCTACTTCAAAAATAACAATATTATGATAATTATCAAATTCATCAGGTAAAACAATATTGCCATAACTAGTTTCATAAGTAATACTAGCATAACTACAACAGAAATAACCATTTATAGCGAACATATTTACGCATAGTACAAACAAAGTTAAAATTACTAATATTTTTTTTTTAGTATTCCCTTTCTTGATTATTTTACAATAATCATATTTCTAAGAACGTTATATATAAAAATAAGTAAAACAGCAAAAACCAATGCATATGAATATCTATTCAATTCTTTTAGTTCATTTATTTGATTTTCTTGGTTTGTTATTATTACTGCTTGCTTGTCTATGATTGTATTAGTATTGTCAAGCATCTTATTATAATATATATCGTAATAGTCGTAAGCACGCACTTCTTCATGTTGATTTTCTTCGGTTTCTGCATTATCATTATTTTCTGTGTTCTCCTCAGTCTGTTCAATTTGTTCAATATTTTCATTTTCTAATTCCTCCATTTTTAAATTCCTCCTTTAAATGTTTTTGGAAAAGCAAAACTCAAAAACATATTTACTAATCTTTCTGCTAAAAGAAAGATTATTCCAATTGGTAAAGCATTTTTTACAACCTCAACTACTAGGTCAATTACTCCTTGATAATCCACGAATTTTTACCTCCTTCTTATAAATATATTTAAGACAAAAAATTTCAAAAAATATATAACCTAAAGAAACTAAACTAGAAATCAACATAGTTTGTCTTAACATATGACCAAGTGAACTATAATCCATTTATTTTTACCTCCTCATTTTTATTATATATATCTTGTCTTGTTGTACCGTTCCATTCTTTACGGTAACGTTTCATTTTTGCATATGTATCATAACAATCGTATAAACTAGGTTTATGAAACCACAAAAATTTACGTATTATGTCTGCCTGTAATTTTCCATTATCCTCTGTAGCTGTTTTTCCGTTTATTACTGTATTGTACTGAATACATGACAGATAATTTTTACATATTACTACTGTATCTATTTGTTCTCTTAATGGTTTAGCTAAACGCATAAATACTTGAGATGTTCCTACTATATGTTTTCTTTGCTTCCTTTGTTGCGAAACTTCCACCATAATTTCAATTGGTATATTCTTACTTTCAAGACTGTTAAATTCCAAATGTATCTCATCAATTAAATACAAAACACCCTCAAATCCATTATTTAATTCTTTTATACAATCAATTCCATCATAGGCAACTACTATTTTTATATCTTCAATATATTTTTCTACTGTGGTTGTTGTTTCTCCATCTATTGTAGATACTGTTACAACTCGTACTAATTCGTCTGTATCTATCAAAGAAAAATATATTTTTGTTATGTTTTCTGTTACGTTTTGTACTTCATAATAGCAATTGATGGGAAATTCTTTTATAGAAACATTTGTACAAAAGATAGCGTCTGTATATGAACGATTTACTTTTATACAGTATTGAACTGCACTAAGAGTCTTCCCTGCTCCCTGTTCTGCACAAAAGACGAGCAATCCTTCTGGATAGAAATATGTAGGATTGTTTTTTGCAAATTTTCTTTTATAATTTACAACTTTAAAGACATCAAAAAAATTGTGTGAACCTTTCAAACTTTCTAAAGTGTCCATTTTCTCCCCTCCTTAAAAAAACAGAGAAGACCTGTGGCACAAAGTCTTCTCATTTATATTATTAAAGACTAAAACTTGATTTTTCCTCTTGTAACTGCACTTGTGAAGATTTGTTTTAGTTTTCTTGCACCAAACCACATTAACACGAATGTCATACCAACACCAACAATTGAAGCAAGGATTGTTACTAATTGTGCTGGTGTAATAGAAGCAACTAAGGCTGTTTTTAAAGGTTCAATGATTGATGCAACATTTGCTGTTTCATTCATAACGAAATTACACCCCTTTCATTTGTAAATTTGTAATTTATTTATTCAACAGCTATAGGAATAGCTTTGATAGAATTACCGTAAAATTGTACATCAAAAGTAATTGCAATGTCGCTATATGGTTTTTTTATTAACAAATCTTGCACTAATGGGCTATCTACTGCAATTTTAAATTTTCTTTCATATATTCCATTTTCTGTCATTTCATCTACTGATAATGCATAACTTTCTTTGACTTGTATAACTT
>CATLUC010000140.1 GCA_950059165.1 uncultured Clostridium sp. | reverse complement strand
TTACATGTGCTTTTATTGTTCCTTCCATCGCTTTTTTATTGACATAGTCTAAACTTTTTCCTGCTAAATAGTTTAGTCCATCTAAATTGTCATCATCTGGATTTATTGTTAAATCTGTATTTGGTTGTTCTATTTGTATTACTGTTTCAAATAGATGTCTTTTTCCTTCTTGTATGTATTGACCCATAGAGTGTAAGTCTGTTGTAAAATCAACTCCTGCTGTAAAAATTCCTTTTTTGTCTTTTCCTTCACTTTCACCAAATAGTTGCTTCCACCATTCAGTAAAATAATGCATTTTTGGCTCATAGTTTACTAATATTTCTATTGCTTTACGTTGTTTATATAATATATTCCTTGCTACTGCATATTGATAACATTCGTTGTATTTTAAGTTTTGGTCATTGTAACGTAATTCTCCAACTCTTGCACCTTCCATTAATTTGTCTATATCTATTCCAGCTACTGCAATTGGTAATAGTCCCACTGCTGTTAATACTGAATATCTTCCACCTATATTGTCTGGCACTACAAATTGCTCATATCCTTCATTTTGAGCTAATGTTTTTAAAGCTCCTTTTTCTTTGTCTGTTGTTGCATATATTCTGCTTCTTGCTTCATCTATTCCATATTTATTTTCTAAAATTTCTCTAAATATTCTAAATGCTATTGCTGGCTCTGTTGTTGTTCCTGATTTTGATATAACATTTACTGAGAAGTCTTTGTTTCCAATGTATTCGATTAATTCATTGATGTAATTTGGACTTAGGTTATTTCCTACATATAATACTTGTGGATATTTTCTTTGTTTTTCTGGTAGCATATTGTAAAAAGAGCTTGTCAATGCCTCGATGGCTGCTCTTGCTCCTAAATATGAACCTCCTATTCCAATTACTACTAAAATGTCAGATTCTTTTTTTATTTTCTTTGCTGCTTTTTTTATTCTTGCAAATTCCTTTTTGTCATATTCTGTTGGTAAATTTAGCCAACCTACAAAATCGTTTTCATTATTTGCTCTTTTGTGCAAATCTTTATGAATTTCTTCGACTTTCTCTTTGTATTCTAAAATGTCTTTTTGCGAAATTGTACTGTTTTTTAAATCTAACTTGATTTCTGCCATAACTATCTACCTATCCTTTCTAAGAAATGATTTTTTCCTTAAGTCTCTAAAATCATCTTTCTTTTTTCTTAGCTTATTATATAGAAACTGCAAAAAAAATTCAAGGCTTCTTGAATTTTTTTCACGTTTTTATACATTTTTAATATTTCTCTTTTTAAATGTTATGAATGTAGGAATTATCATTACTACAAAATACAATATGCAAATAATAGCTGAAAACCAAAATGTAAGTCCCTCTAAAGTTGGAAGATTTCCAAACATATATTGTTCAAAATCCCAATTTAAGCTTACAAAAAATCTCATAAAGTCAACCTTAAAGTTTACAACTAAAGTATTTATGATATCTGCTGACATATATCCAAGTAATGGTATAGCAATGGCAACTGCACTATTTGCAAACAATGTGCTAAAGCTAAATGCAAGCATTGCAAGTAAAATGATTTTTGGCAATTGTGTTATAACTTGTAATCCTAAATCTGCAAATACATTTATGGCTTCTAAGCTCTGTGTGTCAAAATTATAATGTAAAACTGGCACAGACAAACTGTCATATCCAAAAACAATTCCACCAACTATCAATTCCATAATAATTAATGCAACAATGGAAAATACAATCATTATCATAACTGTTATCCATTTTGCCATCAAAATTTTGTGTCTTGAGTATGGTTTTACCAATAATAATTTTATTGTTCCTTTGTTAAATTCTTCGCTTACAATAGTTCCTGCTATCATAATAACCATAACAGTAATAAATAGTCCATATTCACTAAAGAAGTTTTGTAGAATTCCCCTTATGTCATTTCCTTTATTGATGTCTACATTGTTTTCTATAATATATTTGTTTATTTCTCTTTTTTCTAAGGCTGCATTATATTCTTTTTTATCTGAATATTCTAAATTTTTACCTGAATTTTCATAATTTATTACATTTTTAGCATTGTCTTGGTATGCACTCAATGCATTGTTTCTGTAATCATTTCCATATTTGATGTCTTTTTCTACTCTGTATTTTGCTACTTCTTCATCAATTTTAGCATTTTCTATTGAAGCTTCTAAAACTTTTATTTCTTGCTTATCTTCTGCATTTTTCTTTTGTTCTTCAAAATCACTTAAAGCTAATTTTGCATTTTCTAATTCTTTATTTGCAAAATATCTCCAATCATCTTTTTCTAATTTTTCCATAATTTTATTGATTTTTTCTTCAACTTGTGTAACTTTTTCTAAATCCTTATCCTCGCCATATAAATAATTGTTTTTTTCATTAACATAGCTACTTACCTGAGATGATAAAATGTCTCTTCTCCAGTCATCTTTTTCATATTTTTCTTGCATTTCATAAACTTCTACTGTTGTTTTTAAATCAATGTACATCTTGGTATCACTGGGTTTGTTTGGGTCTAGTTTAGCTAATTCTTCTTTTGCATATTCAATATAAGTTTCACCATAAAAATTACTACTATTATAAAAAAATCTGTATATGCAATTTGTTAAAATGACAAAAGCTAAAATTACTAATAGAGTAATATATATACTTTTCTTTTTAAATATTTTTGTTAACTCGTTTTTTATTAACTTATTCAATTACATTACCCCCTGTCTTTTCAAAAAATGCTTGTTCTAATGATTTTTCTTCTTCTTTTACTTCATAAATTTTTATTTGATTTTCTACTAATTTTTTAACTATTTCTGGTATTTCTTCTTTTGATATATCTATTTTACATTGATTATTCTTCATTTTGATAGCTTTTGGATATAATTGTTTCATTTTTTCTACATCATCTACTTCAAATATTTTAAATTGTTTGTTTTCTTCCTTCTTAATAGCTGAAATATCACTTGTTTCAATTATGTTGCCATTTTTTATGATACATACCTTGTTACATAAATTATCAAGTTCTGCTAAGTTATGGCTAGAAATTAAAATTGCCATTTTCTCTTTTTTTGCAAGTTCTACTAAAAGCTCTCTCATTTCTTTAATACCTTCTGGGTCTAAGCCATTTGTTGGTTCATCTAAAATCAACAAATTTGGCCTATGCAAAATTGCTTGTGCAATTCCTAGCCTTTGCCTCATACCTAAAGAATATTTAGAAACTTTATCCTTTATTCTATTTTCTAGTTTTACAAGCCTTACAACTTCATCAATTCTTTCATTAGTAATTCCAGAATATAAATTAGAAATCAACTTTAAATTTTCAAGCCCTGACAAATACATATATAAATCTGGATTTTCTACAATTGCTCCTACCCTTTCAATTGCTTTTGTAAACTGGCTTTCAATATTATATCCATTTATTGTTACTTTTCCATTACTAATACTTTGCAACCCTAAAATTAATTTTATGGTTGTTGTTTTTCCTGCACCATTTGGTCCAATAAATCCTAAAATGTCTCCTTCTTGAACCTCAAAAGAAACACCACTTAAAATTTGCTTTTTGCCAAAATTTTTGTCTAAATTTTCGCACTTTAAAACTGTTTTTTCCTTTTCCATTTTTTCCCCTTTCCAATTTTGGGAGCAATTGAGGACATTTCCATGTGACATTGGGGACGTTTCCTTTTTCACATTTTTGTGAAATTTGGGAC
>CATLUC010000139.1 GCA_950059165.1 uncultured Clostridium sp. | reverse complement strand
TTTTTCTATATTCTGTATATGCTGATTTTTCTTGTAATCTCTTGTTATAAGAAAGGATTGCACCTTTTTCTCTACAAGTTTTTCCGTTTTCTTTTGGGTAATCACAATAAATCTCATCTAGTCTTGAATTTGGTATAAAATACATACCACAGTTTTGACATTTCTTGATGGGGTAGTTATCTGTTTTTGATAATTCTTCTAATATAGCATAGCAAATACTTGATATATCGTTACTTTTATGTGTATTTACCATTGATATAAGCATACCTTCTTCTTTTAGTTTCTTTAACAAGTCAATATCTGCTGAATTTCCTAATTGTTCATATTTATTAGAATAATTATCTGCTATTACTTCATTATTTTTTATGTAAGAATATAATTTACCCTTTCTCTTTATTAGATATACTGCATATCTTTGTGAATGTGTAAATGGCTTTAATTCTTCTATTTCGTTTATATTATATATGTAATTGACTGCATCTGTTATTTGTTCTTGTATGTATATAAGTTGTTCTTTTAAATTGTCATATATTTTTTTAGTTTCTTTTAGATATGTTTCATCATTATCATATTTTCCATTTAATTCAAATTTATAATTTTCATCTACATCTTTTAATATTTCAAATCCATAAGCATAAAAGAAATCTTTGTAGGCTGTTTCATAAGTAGATAAATCAGTATTTAGAAATCTTAATAATAATAGTCCAAGTCTTTCTACATAAGGGAAATATAAAGTACCTGGTTGTTTTAGTCCCATATCTGTGCCTTCATCTTCTTTCCATTTTATATGTCTTATACCTCCACCATTATTACGACCATTTTTATGATTATTCATTTCTTTATCATTAAAATCAAATGAAAAGTCTGCTTTATAAAAATACATAGGTGTAGAATAATATTCTTTCTTTTCCTCTTTGTTAAACCAAATATAAAAATCATCAAAATGTTTTACTTCTGGCAATTCAATACTCACTTCAATAGTTTCCTCCGTTTCTATAAAATTCTATCAAGTGTTATTCAAAACAATTTCAACTTTTTTAATAATTGTTATTGACATTCAAATTATATTATACTATAATAAGTTTAATAATACAATACTTTTTGAGATAATTATTGTTTTAAGTTGTAGACAAAAAATTCACTACAACTAATTTAAAAAGAAATGGAGGTGATTACGATAGACAAAATAACTGAAATAACAAGACTTTTTTATGATGAACATTTAAGACCAACAGATATAGCAAAACAAATTGGTGTCGGTAAATCATATATAACAAAAATTATTCAAAAAGATGAGAGATATATTGAAGAAAAAGAATACCGAGCCAATCAAAGCAAAGAAAGACACAGAGTTTGTAAAAGAATTTATATCAATAAAAAACGACAAGCTGACAAACAAGAATATCAAGCAATGATAATACAGATAAATAAAGATAACGAATATTTATCTACTAAAAAGGAAATATCTGATATAGACTTTGCAAAATGGAATCGTGGAATATATGATTATGATAAGAAAAATAGCGATTTAGTATTAAAAAGTGGAATTGTAACAGGTTATAATGTTTGTAAAAGAGTAAAAAACGTAGTAAATCCAAGTTGTATAAAAGTAACAGTTTAATTGAATACGCAAAGATTTTAGCACTTTATGAAAGGGCTATTTTTTTGACTTTAAAAAAGAGTTTTATAAGTATTTTGTGACTTGCAGAACTTTTAATTTTTAGAAAGGGGTATTTATAAATGATTTTTAAAATGAAATTCAAAAAGTATGTGCATTATTAGTAAGAACAGGAGGAATTGCCATGAACGGAAAAACAAGAAAGAAAAATGAAGTAACTATTGTAAATAAATTCAAAGAAAATGAGATAGTAGATATAAAAGAACTTTTAGAAAATGCTTTTAAAATATACTATAATATGCAAATAACTAAAAACAAAGTAAGCTAGAAGTTTTTAAAATAAAATAATTAGTAAGTAATTCGCCTATAATTTATAGGTGCTTTTTTATTGACTTTTTTAAGATAAAGCTATAAACTAGCATTATAATTATAGTCGAAGCTTACTAATGGAAAGGAGGAAATTTTGTTAGTAAGCAATGAAACAAAATATAACTGTGCTTTATATTGTAGATTATCAAAAGATGATGATTTACAAGGAGAAAGTAACAGTATAACAAATCAAAAAGAAATATTAACGCAATATGCAAAAGAAAATAATCTAAATATTTATGATGTTTATATTGATGATGGGTATAGTGGTACAAATTTTGAAAGACCAGATTTCAAAAGAATGATTCAAGATATTACAGACAAAAAAGTAAATATGGTAATAGTAAAGGATTCTTCAAGATTAGGTAGAGATTATATTGGTTTTGGAGAATATGTTGAAAAAATATTTCCAGAAAATCAAGTGCGACTTGTATCAATATTAGACAATTATGATTCAGCAATAGATAATGGTGTTGCAGATACTCTTCCATTTAGAGCAGTTATAAATGATTTATATGCAAAAGATATTTCTAAAAAGGTTAAAGCATCTAAACATAAAAATGCAGTTAATGGTTTATTTAATGGAAATCGTACACCTTATGGCTATAAAAGGTCTGGAAATGATAGACACAAATTAGCCATTGATGAAAACTGTGCAAAAAATGTAAGAAGAATATTCGATTTATATTTAGAAGGAACAACTTTAAATCAAATTGCTTATACTTTTAATGATGAGCATATTCCTACTCCATCACAAATATCTGGCACAGGAAGAAATGTCTGTGCAATATGGAAACCTAGTTCTATAAAACACATTCTAAAAAATGAAGTATATATTGGAAATATGGTACAAGAAAAGTGTAAAAGAATTAATTACAAATTAAAGAAACGCATTAAAAATGATAAGAACGACTGGATCCGAGTAGAAAATACACACGAGCCTATTATTGATAAAGAAAAGTTTTATGCAGTACAAGATATTTTAGCTAGCAAATCAGAAACGAGGGTAAAATCAAGAAATCTATTACTAAAAGGATTAGTTGTTTGTAGTGATTGTGGTAAAAAAATGGGAATTACAACTCATAGTAGTGATACAGTTTATATGAGATGTCATACCTACGCAATACTTCCAAAACAAAGGCTTTGCACACCACATAATATAAACTATCAAAAGTTAGAAAATGCAGTAATAGCAGAAATTCAAAATATATGTCAGCAATATTTAGATAAAAAGAAAATGAAACAAATAATAGATATAAAGTATGAAGAACTAGAAAAATCACAAGAAATTAGTAAACAAAAAAGTTTACTTGCAAAATCTATTGAAGTTTTAGATTTTCAAATTGAAAAACTATACGAAGATAAGTTAAATGGACTTATCAATAATACTGACTTTTCAAGAATGTATGATAAAAAGGTTAAAGAAAGAGAAATAAACCAAAAGAAAATACAAGAATTAAATTCAATCAAATTTGAAAAACAGACAATAGATTATGAAAAAGTTATGAATGATTTTTTAGAAAAAGATAATATTACAGCATATATGTTAAATAGCTTAATTGAAAAAATTGAAGTTGATAATAATAAACAAGCAACTATTTATTATAAATTTAGTGATTTGAATAAATTATCAAAGGTGTCATAAAGAAATACCAAGAGCATGGTCCT
The DNA here is from genome assembly GCA_950059165.1 of uncultured Clostridium sp. Taxonomy (GTDB): domain Bacteria; phylum Bacillota; class Clostridia; order TANB77; family CAG-508; genus CAG-269. Next base: position 90 of record CATLUC010000139.1, on the reverse strand, counting down.
TTGGACCACATATTGCTGTTTAGGAGAAAATCTCCTAATACCTTTTTAGCCCGCTGGGAGATAATCTTTCTTGTAAAAATCCAAAAATAG
>CATLUC010000138.1 GCA_950059165.1 uncultured Clostridium sp. | reverse complement strand
TCATATGATACAGAATTTGTATATGTTAATTATGATGAAAAAGCTAAAAAGTATTATATGGATATATATGATGGAGATGTTACTAAAGTAAATGTGAGCAAAAAGGAACTTGATAATTCAAATATAAAGGTTGGTTCTTTTTACTTTGTATTAAACAATGGAGATTATTTACAAGAAAAAGAATATATAAAAGATAATATTAAATCTAAAATAGAATATGAACTCAACAATTTAGAAAATAGGAAAAAAAATGGTTAGTAATAAAGAAGATATTATAAAGGAAATATTAGCAAAGAATTTAAACAAATTAGAAGAATATACAGAAATTGTTAATAAAGGAAAAACATTTTTTACAAAAAATGATTACGATATTATTGAAGGAGTACCACAGTATTACGAAATAGATGAATATGGTAGAACAAGTGGTGCAATTGCAATAATTAGTAGAAATACTTTATCAATAAGAACAGAAAAGCATTTAAAATATCCAGATCCAAGTGGATGGAGTAAAATAATTAGTAATAGTGGTATTTTTCAAAGATGCCATTGTATTGCTTATAGATTATCAGCTAAAAAGAATGATAAAAGAAACATTTTTATTGGTACAGAAGATTTAAATAAAAAAATAATGTGGCATATTGAAAATGATATAGAAAACTACATAAGAGAAAATGAAAAACAATATATAAGATTATTATATAGGGTTACCCCTCAATATAAAGCAAAAAATCAAATACCAACAGGAATACTCATAGAAGTTAAAAGTATTGATACAGAATACGAAGTGTGTATGTTTTGCTATAATGTTGAAGATAAAGTAAAAATAAATTATAGTGATGGAAGTATTAGAGAAGATAATAGAGGAGTTTTAACAACGAAATTTATTGAAAAATTTAAAAAATCATATTCTGAAAAAAGACAAAAGAAAAGTCCAAATATTAATTTAATAGTAAATGCACAAACTAAAAAATACCATTATGAAGATTGTTCAATAGTAAAAAATACAGAACCAAAGTATATAAAAGAAATTACAACTAAAGAAAGAAACTTAATAAAAGATGGATATTCTATTTGTAAGATATGTGAAGAAAGGCGGTAAAAATGACTAAACGAGAACTAGAAGTACTTATAAAAGAAGGAGAAGGTTATACACTAGAATTTAAAGAAAATTTAGGTAAAAAGTTTGCAGTTGAAATTGTAGCTTTTGCTAATAGTATGGGTGGAAAAATATTGATAGGTGTAGATGATGATGGCAATATTATTGGTACAGACACATCTAATAATCAAAGAGCAAATATACAAAATCAAATAAGTCAAATAGAGCCAAGAATAAATGTGAAAATTGAAGTAGTAGATAATGTTATTGTTGTAAATGTACCAGAAGGAGATGATAAGCCATATTCTTCGAGTGATGGGTATTATTTAAGAGCAGGTGCTATGTGTCAAAAGATGAATAGAAATGAAATTAGAGAATATTTAGAAGATGGTGGAAAAATACAGTTTGACAGAATGATAAATAAAAAAGCTAAATACCCAGATGACTTTGATGAAAATGCTTATAAAAACTTTTTAAAATTATCTAATACAAGTGAAATAATTGCAAAAGAAGAATTATTGATAAATTTAAAGTGTTTAGAAAAAGTAAATAATCAATATATGTTTACAAATGCAGGGGTTGTTTTCTTTGCGAAGAATCCTACGAATTTTTTAATTCAAAATTATATAACTTGTATTGCTTTTAAAGGAACAAATAGAGTTTATATTTTGGATACATTAGATTGCAATAAAGACATAATAGCCAATATTGAAGATGCTTTAGCATTTGCTAAAAAGCACATAAATTTGACTTATTTAATTAATGCAGAGGTTATGAGAGAACAAGGAAATGCAACAAGAAAAGAAGTTTTAGAAATTCCAGAAGATGTATTAAAAGAGGCTATCATAAATCGGTATATGCCATCGCCAATACTTTGAAGAAGGTGCAAGAGTTATGGTAGAGATTTATGATGATAGGGTTTCAATAGTAAGTCCAGGGGGAGTACCAAAAGGAATTACAAAAGAAAATTTTGGTAAAAGAAGTATTGCACGAAATCCTATTATTGCAGATTTATTAAGAAGAACACATTATATAGAAAAAGCAGGAACTGGTATAGGAAGAATGAGAGAATTAATGGAAGATGCAGGACTTAAAGAACCTAAATTTCAATATGATGAGTTCTTTGAAGCGAGCTTTTTAAGACCATCATATTATGACAAGAATTATGGAACTTATGATTTATCTAAAAAGGATAACGAAAAAATTACAAAATTAAATAATACACAAACACAAATAATTAATTTGATAAGAGATAATCCTAGTATTACCCAAAATGAAATGTCTGAAATAATAGGTATGGCTTTGCCAACTATTAGAAAAAATGTTCAAATTCTAAAAAATAAGGGGATTTTAATAAGAGAAGGTGCAACCAAAAAGGGTATATGGATTATAAAATAAAATTTCTTGTATACTTTTCTTGTATACTTTAAGGATACAAGAAAGTATATCAGAAAATTTAAAAATAACATTAGATTTATAAAAAAAGTCTAGTGTTGTTTTTTTATGGAAATTTTTTATCTACATTTTAAAGATATAAAATTATATAAAAAACAAATAAAAATGGCTAGAAATTTAAAATAAAACTAATAAATGGAAGAAGGTGAGGGAGTGTCTAACTTAAATTTAAAAGGTATATGGATACCAATAGAAATATTAACAGATGAAAAATTAAGTGATAAAGAAAAAATAATATATGCAATAATTTTATATTTAAGCAAAGAAAATAATTATTGCTATTTAACAAACAAAACCATAAGTGAGTTACTAAATGTATCAATAACCCAAGTATCAAAATTAGTAAATTCATTAAAAGATAAGAAGTATATTGATATTGAATTAATCTATAAAGAAAATAGTAAACAAGTAGAAATAAGAAAACTGATTCCAATAAATAAGAATACCTATTTAACAAAAGTTAAATACCCTCTCCAACAAAACTTCAATACCCCTATTGAAGAAAAGTTTAAGGATAATAAATATAATAATAAAATAAATAATAAATATAATGGCAACAATAATTTTTGTAAAAAGAATATGGCTAACTTTGAACAAAGGGATTATAGGAATTATGACTTTACTAAATTATATGCAAATGCAGATATACCTGTATAAGTAATAGCATTTGCATATAGAAAATCAGCTACTAGAGTAGGTAGACTACTTGGGTAGCTGATTTTTTAGTTAAAGTTGCGAATAGCAATTTTAACTAAAACCTAAAAAATATGTAGATATTTTTTAGGCAAAGGGGTGTGGGGAAAAATTTATTTTTCCCTGCCACACTAACACTTTTTAGCGATAGCATTAAAAAAGTGTTGTAGTGTGTTTACTGCACATTTTGGAAAAGTGCTTTTAAGTGAGTTCAAAGAAGAAATTTTATTCGTGTGAATATACACGAGCGAGGAGGTTAAATATGAGTTATGCAATAATAAGAAATGCAAAATACAAAAGAGAAAATTTAATGGCAGTATATCGCCATGATGAGAGAAAAAATAAAAATTATTCAAATAAGGATATAGATAGGACAAAATCACATCTAAACTATTCATTAAAAGATCCAGAATTTAATTATGTGAAAGAATTTGATAAAATTTTAAAGAAATATGATTTGAAAGGACAAATAAAAACAGTAAGTAATATAGCTTGTGAATATATGATTACATCAGATAATGACTTCTTCAAA
>CATLUC010000137.1 GCA_950059165.1 uncultured Clostridium sp. | reverse complement strand
TAATCAGGAAATTTATAAAAAGAAATATGAAGAGGTGGAACATGAAAAAGGCATATATAAAAGGCTATATTAATTTAAAAGAGAATAGATACACATTTATTTATGAGAATAATAGATTAACATTAATATCTATAGAAAATAGACTTACTTTTTTTAATGAATATAAATATGTAAAATATTTTAAAGGCTTTACTTTAGATGGATGTGATATTGTATTTTATATAAACAATAATATTTATTATAAAGATGGGTGTTTTATATGTTCACCAAGATGTATTTTGCTTGCTAGAGACAAAAAATATAGACTAGAGGAAATGAAATTTGCTTCACTAAATATATCAGGTGGTATTTTAAACAGATTTTATAGTAATCGAAAAATGATTGAATTTGATGAAGATAAATTTTGGAAAGATAACAAAGATTACTTTAAATTCAAAACAGTTGAAGAAACTGTTTCAGAAGAAAATGTTAATTTGAATGGGACAGAAACTGTTTTTGAACTAAGCATAAAACAAGCAGGATGGAAAGATGACGGCAGGATAACATTTAATGATTACGATTCTGTTTTAAGAATAAAATATGATTCTTTAAAAAACTATGAATCTATTGTAAAAGATTTAGCAAGTATAGAAAATTTTTTAAAGTTTTGTGCTAATAGAAACGAGATATCTGTTGATAGTGTTTTTTTAGAAATAAAAAATACTGAAGGAAAATATATAAAATCTGTAGAGATATTCATACCATATATGATTGATAATGAAATAAATAAGGATATTTTAAGATATGATTTATTAGAAAATTATTTAAATGCTATTTTTGCTTTTTTGGATGAATCTGATTATTTATTTAGTATTATTCCAAATGATAATAAATCTTTTGAAACTATATCAAATAAAGATTATTGTTCAGTTATTTCTTGTTTCCAGTCAATATATCAATATACATATGGAAATAAAGAAAAATCTAACAAAATATTAGAAGAAATAAAACTAGATGAAGTAAAAAATGAAATTTTGCCAATTCTAGAAGATGTAAATAATAATTATAAAGGAAAAGATGCAGTAAAGAGACATTTTGTAGAAAGATTTATTCATATTGTAAAAACTGCTAATTTGAAATTAGAAAAATGTATTAATGAGAAAATTGAAGAAAACAATTATTTGGTTAATATAATTTACTATGAAAGAAGAGATAAAATAAAAGCAAATGAAATAATAAATTGTATAAGACAAGCCATAGAAAATAGAGATGATATTACACATAACAAAACGATTGAATTAGATGATATTTCAATAGGTATGTATGAAATAATTTATAAGTTAAATTATGTAGGAATAGAAAATGATAAAATAAAAAACGAAATTCAATATTTAGCATTAAGAAATATTATTTGAACGATTAGAATAAGGAGAATAAAATCATGAACAACTTATAAATAATAATAAACATGGAGAATATGAAAATGCAGAAAAAAGAAAAAATAACTTTTGAAGATAAAGAAACAGTTTATTAGGAAACAATATAAAAGGAAAATTATTAATAAATAAGAGGTTTAATTATGATATATATTACAGGCGATACACATTCAGATTTTACAAGATTTACTGAGGATCAATTTTCAATACAAACTGAAATGACAAAAGATGACTATGTAATAATATGTGGCGATTTTGGAGGAGTATGGACTTTTGAAGAAGAGAGCCGTCGAGAAAAAGAAGTTTTAGACTAGTTAAATGAAAGAAATTTTACTACTTTATTTGTAGATGGAAATCATGAAAACTATACAAGATTATATAATAATTATCTAGTAGAAGAATGGCATGGAGGAAAAGTACATAGAATTAGGAATTCAGTTTTACATTTAATGCGTGGAGAAATATTTGATATAGATAATAAAAAGATATTTGCATTTGGTGGTGCAAAATCTCATGATATACAAGATGGAATATTAAATTTAGATGAAGAAGAGAGAATATATGAATATCGTAAAAGAGGAGCATACTTTAGAATAAGAGATTTTTCGTGGTGGGATCTAGAATTACCAACTAAAGAAGAAATGGAAAATGGTATAAATAATTTAGAAAAAGTAAATTATAAAGTCGATTATATTATTTCTCATTGTTGCCCAACAAGTGTACAATCAATACTTAGTGGAGGTGGTTTTGAAAAAGATTATCTGACAGATTATTTTCAAAAAATTATGGAAAAATGTGAATTCAAGAAATGGTATTTTGGTCATTATCATGATTATAGACAAGTTAATTCACAATTTGTTTTATTATATGAAGATATAGTTCCACTAGAATTTGAAAGTATTTTTTAAATATGAATAATATTATTTCATTTTGGTTTCCCTAATTAAAATGGAAGAATATCACTTTTCTAAAAAATACCACTTATTTTTGTCATAATTAGTAGAAAACTAATGAAAACATCCAATTATAAACAAAAAATATATAATAAAATTAAGTTTCGACTTTTTTCGAAAAAACGAAAATAGTTATCCACTAAATAAAAAAATCCTATAAAAATAAAGAAAAAACCTCTTTTGTTTGGTATAATTTAGATGTAAACAAAAATTATTACTAAACAAAATTATGGTATTTCTAAATCTAAAGATATTTTATTATCTAGCATTGCTGGTGAACTTAATGAGAATATAAAAAAGCCTATACTATTGATAGGTTAAGTGAAAATTTATGCTGTTCTTTAGATGAAACAAACAGTATATTTTCAAAAATTCATTCTTCTACTTCAAAAGACTATATATCAGCTAATGCTATTACCTATGTATATCAGTATTTCTATTTTACCAGTTATTATAAAATCTTTAATTTATTTTTGCAAAAAATCGAAACTTAAAATTAAAAAACTATTGCATAATAAACAAATGTTTGATAATATATAACAAACAAAAATAAATTAGAAAATAACTCATAATTTGTTGTTTAAAAAGGTATTTTGTGATATAAAATAAGTAATTGGAATAAAGGAGAGTATTTTTATGAATCCAATAATAAAATGGGCTGGTGGAAAAGAAAAAGAATTACCATACATAAAAGAGAATTTACCAAGTCAAATAGATAGATATATAGAACCTTTTGTAGGAGGTCGGAGCAGTTTATTTTGAATTAAATATTGAAAACTCAATTATCAATGATAAATCGGAAGAATTAATAAATCTATATAATTGTATAAAAAATCAAGATAAAGAATTTTTTACAAATTTAAAGGCTATTTATAAGAACTGGGTATTATTAGAAGGTGTTGTTGAAAATAATGCAGATGAGTTATTAAAAATGTATAGAGAGTATTGTAAACAACTTGATAATAAAAATACAAAAGAGATTAAGCAACAATTTAACGATAGAATATATACATTTGTAATAAGACATGCTAAAGAATTTAATGGAATATTATCTGCAGAATTTAATATTGAAATAGACAATTTTATAAATGAAATTGTAAAAAACTTAATTTCCAAAATGAATAGAATGTATAAAATAGAAATTCAAAGAAAAAAGATGAGTGAAAAAGATACTCTTGATAATATTGAATGTGCATTTAAAAGTGCATTTTATATGCATTTTAGACATTTATATAACGAAGCTGAAAATTTAAATATAAGTATACCATTTTATACAGCAATATTTTATTTTATAAGAGAATTTTGCTATGCATCTATGTTTAGATATAATAAAAATGGAAAGTTTAATGTACCTTATGGTGGGATAAGCTATAATAGAAAAGAATTTATTAAGAAAATTAATTACATAGGAAGTAAGCAAATTAAGGAATATACGAAGAATACTCAGATATATTGTGAAGACTTTGAGAAATTTCTTAAAGAAATCAAACCTAAAAAGGGAGATTTTATATTCTTAGATCCTCCTT
>CATLUC010000136.1:2602-3978 GCA_950059165.1 uncultured Clostridium sp. | reverse complement strand
TAATATTTTTTCTTTTTTCTTAATTGATTCTATAATTTCTTCTCTTTTCATAAATATCACTCTCGCTTTCTTTAATTTGATTTTTCGCATAAAAATAGAAGGTACAGAACTTAATTGTATCCTTCCTTTTATATTCATATAACTATTTAGTTAAATATCTATTGGTGATTTTTCTTATATTATAATTGTTGTTTTCCAATAATTTTTCTTTTATATCTTTTATATATTGATTTTCAATATTTTCATATAATAATACTTTGATCATTTCTCTTGCTTCTTCAAATGTACACATATTAGCATTATTTTTCATTTGTTCAATCATACTAGTCTTATATTTAGTTTTCAACAATATCTTTAATATAGCATATGATTCACATTTTACATCAATATCAAAATCTCTACTATATACATATATAAATGTAAAATATAATTGGTTTTCTAAATTTGCATACTTTAATTCAATTTTTTCATTTATGCAATTAAAACACTTTAATATTTCTAAAATATTATCTTCATTATCAAAAATATCCTTACAAAAAGTATTTATTATTTCTTCTTGTGATATTATATCTAGTAAAAATTCTAACATTTTTTTATTACTACTTAAGTCTTCTAATGTACGATTTCTAAATTCATCATCATATACTGATTCAAAATTTATTTTATCTACTATATCTAATATAATCTTTCTATATTTTTCAGTATTATTTTCAATTAGCAAATTAGATAACATTTTGATATGTCTTATTTTCTCATATATTGTTTGATTTTTTGATGTTAATATTGTTTTAGCAAGCGGAATATATCGAGTTAATATTAAATCTTCTAACTCTTTTGTATAATTCTCTTTTTTGAAAGAATCTCTACCTATTGTATATTCATTAGCATATCCTGTAAATACACTTGGGTTACTTTCTCTTTGATTTGCTCTTTCTTCCATAATATTTATTATTTTCTCAACTGTATCATAATTATCTTTGTCTTCAATTATATTATCTACTATAATGTTATGTGTATTTTCAAATACAATTTCATTATACTTATTACTTCTTGTTACTTTCTTATAGTTTACTATTGCATCTATTATATTCAAACTATGTGTTCTTCTTTCTACTATCATCTTATCTAATATCTTTTCAAAAAGTTCTTGTTCCTTTTTATTGAGTAATTCAATTTCTACTAGATTTATAATTTCAGCAATTTCCATATAAAATCTTGAATAACCATTTTCAAAATAACTTAAAAATATTTGAAATAATTTTTCTTTATTAGTTATCCTTGATACATTAGTTTTTAAGGCTTTTAAAATATTATAGATATTATTAATATTAATTTTATCATTAATTTCTATTTCAGATAACATTATATTTTCTAGT
>CATLUC010000136.1:0-2562 GCA_950059165.1 uncultured Clostridium sp. | reverse complement strand
ACAAAAAACAATTGTAATTATCTATATAAAACTTAATTACTGTACCTCTTTGCTTTAACAAACTACTTATAAATTCATTACTATGTATCTTAGAAGTTTTGTATTTTAATGCATTAAATAATTGTTCAAACTTTTTGGTATTATTGCTTAAAAGCAACATTCTTAATGAAGATAAATATAATTCTTCATCTTCTAAAGCATCTGCATAAAGGTATAATATATCTGATAAAAGTTCTCTACTAAGTTTAAGATGAGTTATAGAACCATAAAAAATTGTAACATATATTAACTTTTGAATTTCATTACATATATTTTCTAGACCATTTGAATATATTATAGTGTATTTACTTTTATGTTTATATCCAAAAGAATTTTTATGAGCCGCTTCATAAATATTTGTTTTTATTCTATCGTATATTGGGTTTGCTAATATATGTCTATTTTTATTGATTTCTTCTTGAAATTCATCTTTTAATTTATATTTATTATTTTTATCATTGTATTGTATATTTATATTTCTGCCATCTATCAATATATCATCTTTAAAATATGATTCTATTTGCTCTCCACTTTCTATTTTTATTAACAATTCTTGATATATCGTTATACTGCTTTCAATATTTCCTCTAAAATATTCAAGCATTGCTATCCATCTTTTTTTAATAACCTCATCTTCATTAATATCAAATTCTCTTTTTATTTCGTTTTGAAATTGTTCTAATAATTTAATAGGAAAATCTTTTTTCCCTATCACCCAATCTATAATAGCTTTCCCAAATTGTAATGAAACACTCTTAAAATTGTACTTCTCTTTTTGATAACTCCAAAACAGATTTGAAAATAAATATCCTTCTAATTCTTCAAATTTATTTACATATTTATAATAAAATTCCGAATATTCATTTTTTGTTGTAACCTCTGGATAAAAAATGTTGTATGTATTATATGTAATGGTTTCTGTATTATCACCATTTATCATCTTTCCATTGGATCCATCAATTTTATTGCTTTTAAAAACTTTTTCCACTATTTCTTTATCTTCCGTTTTTGTATTCATAATTATCTCCATTTATCATTTTAGAATTATCTCCGTTTATTTTATTAGATTTAAATTCTTTTTTATATTTATAAGAATTATAAGTAAATCCTCCTAAAAATGCTCCTACGAATGATGTTACTATAGGAATTATTATATCTTTAATTATTTCTTCCATATTCTTTTCCCCCATATATTCTATAACTTTACTTCAATCTTTTATTATCTTTAAAATTTAATCCTTTGCTTTTTTCTTTTTCTATTTGCTTTGTGCTTTTTCTTGGTGTTGGTAACTCTTCTGGCATAGTACCACCTATTCTTTTTATAGTCTGTCTAACTGCTTGTCCTACTTTATGATGTGTTATACAAGCATCATTTTCATTGTTGATATTTTTATTTTTTAATACTTCATCTGTCTGTGTTATTCTAAACAAGTTTGCTGCAAGTTCTGTACTACTCATATAATCTAATATATCTTCTTTTTCTGGTATACCTTTTCTATTGGCTATATCTCTAGCTGTTTCTCCATTATATAACCCTCTATATCCGTAATTATTAAATTTGCCATAATTTTTAACACCTGCAAGTTTTGCTGTATCAAATAAATATTTATTTTTGTCTTTAACATTTTGCCTTGTATATAATCTCTTTTCATCTTCACTTAAATTTTCGTACTCCTGTCTTGTTATTTCTTGCTTTCTTGTTTGAACTGCAAAATATGTTTGTGCTAATGCAATTGCTTTTTTTCTACTATCTCCATTTTGTGCTATTAGGTAACAAGCATATCTTGTTAACTTCATATCCTCTATTGTTTTTTCTGCATTTTTAGGCATTTTGATCGTTTTGCCGACATCGGCAAAATGTTCAGATATAGTATTATTGCTATTTTCACAGGATTTCTTTGCTTTATCTATAACTTTAATAAAATTTCCCCACTTACTATATTCTAGCATTTCCATTAGTTCTCTTGCATACCAAAATTCCACTTCATTTTCATCAATGTGTTTAATACTTTCAAAATTTTTTTCAGTTTTATTAATTATATTATTTTCCATATGTTCTCCTATTCTTCAACTATTTGGAAATTTTGAACAGTTGAAATATTTAAATATCTCCATTTTTTATTTTAATTATTTATATCACATATTTCAGTTCTTTTCAACATTTTTACGAATTTCTATTTTGCAAATCTAATAATACAAACTTCAATAATTTGTCTTTATCTTTTTTATAATATTTTGTCTTCCATCACTTTCTAGTAGCAAGCTACCATCTTCATCTGTTCTGTAAATAGTAGTATTTAAACTTTTAAATCTATTCAATACTTCTGTACTCGGATGATGATATTTATTATTTAACCCAACTGAAATAATTGCAAATTCTGGTCTTATTTGATTTAAAAATCTTTCTGTACTACTCGTATTTGAACCATGATGTCCTACTTTTAAAACATTTACTTTATTCCAATCTCTTGAATTTTCTACTTCTTTTTCGCTATCTCCCATAAACAAATAACTTTGTCCTAA
>CATLUC010000135.1:1798-4000 GCA_950059165.1 uncultured Clostridium sp. | reverse complement strand
TAAAAAAATACAAAAGTTAAAAGAAAAAAGTATGGAAAAATAAAGTTATAAAATGTGTTGATGTTATAGGAAAATGTTCGATTTTCCTATAACATTAAAAAGTGCCTAATACATAGACACTTTTTTGTTGTACAGGAAAAATCTATTATAAGAAATTTTTTCGAATTCATAGAATACAAAATATACCCAATAATTTTACTTGCGTAAAATTGGAGAGCAAACTAATACATCTATTTTGCATTTCTTGGATAAGGCTTAATTTCATTTGTAAATCCTACCAAATAATCAATACTTGTATTATAAAAAGAAGCTAATTTTTTTAAAGCTTCTATTGGTATTTGTCTTTTTTCGCTTTCATATTGTTGATATGTATTTTGTTTACAGTTTAATAGTTTTGCAATTTCTTGTTGAGTATAGTCATTATCTTCTCTAAAATCTTTTAATCTTAACATTGTTATCACCTTAAAATAATTCTATAATATCTCAAATTGAGGGATTGACAATAATCTCATTTTGTGATATTTTACAATTGACAATTATCTCAAACTGAGATGCAAAAACAAAGGAAAAGGGGAATTTATATGATTACAATAAAAGAAAAAAGAAATGGAATTACTTTAATTGCACTTGTCATCACAATTATAGTTTTACTAATACTTGCAGGAATAACAATTGCTACCTTAACAGGAGAAAATGGAATTTTAAGTAAGGCAACAACATCAAAGGAAAGAACAAAACAAGAGGAAGGAAGGGAAGCTATAATTTTAGCAATTGATGAAATGATAGCAGAGGAATTAGAAAATGGACAGAAGCTAACTATTGATTATATAGGAGACTACATTCATGAAAAGTTAGAAATAAAAAAGGAAGATGTCACAAAAAATGGAGACCCAACGCAAACAGTAGATGTAATTTATGGTGATTATGAATATGAAATAGATGATAAGTTTAATGTGTCAGTATTAGGAGATATAAAACATAGGGTAATAATTGAATATACATATGAAAAACAAGAAGAGCAGGGAATTATTCATCTAAAAGTAAAAACTGAAGATAAAGATGGAATTAAAAAAGTTATAAAGCCAGATGAAACAGTACAAGAGTACACGAATAAGGAAAAAGAAGTAATAATTGATTATATTGTTAAACAAAATGGAAAATATAAGTTTACAGCAGAGGGGAATAATGGAAATAATAAATATAGAGGGATTAGATTATTTTAATGTTAGTTTTGATAGAGATATGGATTTTTTAACCATAGAAAATGCATATAATAAGAGCAAGGAAACATTAACAGCTGAAGAACAACAAATTGTTTTAGAAGCAGAGAATTTAAACTATAATGTAACAATGTATAATGCTAAGAAGTCAGGAAATAGCAATATGTGGACATTGTTTGGACAATCAAAAGACCAAGTTTTGAATAATATGTATTTGTATGATAAATATGATGTGATTACAAAAACAGTTTATGAAGAGGGAGAATTTTCAGAATGGATAAGGGCAGAATATGGAGATCCTGTGTTGGACGAGAAATACTACCATACGAATTATTCATTTGATAAAAATACAGGAGATTATACTACTTATGGAGATGCAACAAGGTGTTTAAGATATGAAGATGTTGGAACTATTCAGTATGCTCCAAATTTTGACCCAATTTATCATAAAAACCAGTATGATAATGTAGGAAAAATTCTGACACAATATCAGAGAACGGCAAAACCTAGTGAATATGATGGGCGTGTAATTATTTATCGAACCAAAGGAGTTATTGAAAAGACATCTGTTGATAAAGGTGCATGGAAAGAAGAAATTATTTCAAATACAGGAATTTATCCAGATGATGCAAGTTACAAAGTAGAAAATAATACTTATTGGTATAAAAAGAAAGAGCAAGCAAAGGCATATTACACATATAAATATGCAAATAAAGGCTTGCAAACAATTTATGATGTACAAAATAAAATTATAAATACAAGAAGAATCGATTTTGGAAAAAATAAGCAAAGTGTAAAAATTCTTATAAATGCTGATAACACTGATTATAAATTAAGTATTTCAAAAGATAATCAAAATTGGATAGAAATAGTAGATAAATCAGTCTTAAATGGAGAAACAGATATAAATTTACAAGAACAATGTGCTAATGTGTATATTAAAATAGAAATAAATAATAGTAATATAAGTGAAATAGTAGTA
>CATLUC010000135.1:0-1776 GCA_950059165.1 uncultured Clostridium sp. | reverse complement strand
GATAAGAAAATGATTGTATCTATGTTTTAAAAATAATTCTCATAATTATAAATAGTTATGGGAATTATTTTTTCATAAAAATTCACACAAAACTCTTGAAAAATCCTTAAAATTAAGGTATGATAGCAAAAGAATAGAGGTGGAATATGAAATCAAATTGGATAAAATATGTATTTATCATTTTTATTATCGCTATGCTACTATTTGCTATATTCAAAATGAGAAAAGATGAAGAAGTAAAACAGCAAGAATTAGAGCATATTAGCAAGCAAGAAGAAAAAAATACAGAATTAACATTAGGAATTGCAGAGCTAGACACAATAAACCCAATCCTTAGCAACAATAAAAATGTACAAGATATTTCAAAATTGATTTATGACCCATTAATTACATTAACATCAGATTATAAAGCTAAGCCTTGTTTAGCAAGCGAATGGGCTAAACAAAGTGACAATTCATATCTTATAAAACTAAGAGAAAATGTCAAATGGTCAGATGGACCAAGATTTACAGCAGAAGATGTACGTTTTACAATTGACCGTTTAAAAGAGGTTTCTTCTATTTATTCATACAATGTACAAAATGTTATAGGAGTAGACATTGTAGATGACTATACTGTAAAAATTAAATTAGATAGAGAAATACCTTTTTTTGAATACCAATTAACTTTTCCTATTTTATCAAAAGACTATTATGAAGTAGAAAATTTTGAAACAACTGAAAAAAACAAAGAGCCTGTTGGAACAGGAAAATATAAAATTACAGATGTAGAGCCATCTTGCATCATTTTAGAAAAAAATTCAACTTGGTGGAATAAAGAAGAAAAATTAACAATAGAAAAAATTACAGTAAATTTATATTCATCAATTGGAGAATTATACAATAGTTTTAAAATAGGAAACATTGACCTAATAGCTACAAATAATGACAATTTACAAGAATATATAGGAACAATTGGTTATAATCTAAAAGAAATAAAAGGAAGAGAACACACATATCTTGCTTTCAATACAAGCAATTATGTTTTAGCAAAACAAGAAGTAAGAAAAGCTATTGCATATTCAATTGATAAAGAAAATATTATTTCTAATGTACTTAATAACAAATGTTTTGCAAGTCATTTTCCTCTAGATTATGGAGGTTGGCTAGCTGGAGAGCAAGGCTCAAGTAGTGGGTATAATTTAGAACAAGCAAAACAAATTTTAGTAGATAATGGTTGGAGTTATCGCTCTGGGACATGGCAAAAAACAGAAAATTATAAAACACAAAGACTGATATTAAATATTTTAGTAAAATCAAGTGATTCTTCTAAAGTGGCAGTTGCTGAAAATATCAAGCAACAACTAGAAGCACAAGGTATGGCTATAAATATTGTACAAGCATCAGATGAACAATATAGAAATAGCATTAATAATAGAAATTATGATATTGCTTTATGTAGTATAACATTATCTCCAAGCCCTAATCTTAATACTTTTTTTGGAGATGGAAATATGGCAAATTATGCAAATGAAGAAGTAAGGAGCATTATGAATGAAGTGAAAAATACAACAGATGAGCAAATTTTAAAAGAAAAATACACAAGATTAGCAGAAATTTATAAAACAGATAGTCCATATATTAGCTTATATAATAATAAATATAATGTGGCTTATAGTTCTGGTTTAGTAGGAGAATTTACACCAAATTGGTTCTATCAGTTTTATGGAATAAATGAATGGTACAAATAAAAGTTACAGTTTAATGTTTCCTTGAACTATAACAAATAAAAAAAAT
>CATLUC010000134.1 GCA_950059165.1 uncultured Clostridium sp. | reverse complement strand
TTCCATTTATTTTATCTTCTATTTGATATTCATCTAAATTACTATCTAATTCTATACCTAAGCACGTTTGTCCTGTTATAATATTTTTTTCACCTAATATTTCTTCTGCAATATCTGTTGCAAATCTATGTGATGCTCCTTCATTCATGCCAACTCCAATGTTAGTTTCTTTTTCTTCAAACCCAATAGTCATTTCACTTTCATCTAATGCATGTTTTATTTCATGTATTATATATATAAGAGCCTCTCTTTCATTTTCAAACATTTTAGCATTATAATATAATCTTTTTGGACTTTCTTTATAGACATACATTCCATAAACTGCTGTTCCATCTATATTAGTTTCAATTCCATTCTCTACTACTTCTAACAACTTTCTTGTCAATCTTTTTTCATTTTCTTTCTCAAAATAGCCTTTTTGTATCCCTGTATTGATTATTTGCAAACTTCTTTTAGCAAATATTTTTTGAAACTCTTTTTTATCCATTAGCTAACTCTTCCTTTATTTTCTTTTTAACCCTTAACCAACCTATAATATTATCCTTGCTTACTTATAAGTTCAGAATAATTGCCTTGTTCTAGTATCTTTCCATCTTTTATAAATAATATTTTATCACATTTTTTTATAGTAGACAATCTGTGTGCAATAATAAAACTAATTTTCCCAGCAGTTATTTCCATAATTGCATTTCTTATAATCTTTTCAGATTTATATGAAAGTGAAGCAGTTGCTTCATCTAATATTAAAATTTCCGGGTCTTCTACCATAACCCTTGTAAAATTTAAAAGTTGTTTTTCACCTGCTGAAAATATATCTGTATCACTAGAGATTTTTGTTTCATATCCATCTTTTAGTGACATTATCTTTTCATGTAAGTTAAACCTTTTACATATTTCTATTATTTTTTCCTTTGAAATATCTTTATTAGCATAATTTATATTTTCTAATATTGTACCATCAAATATTACAACTTTTTGCATGATGTATCCTATTTTATTTCTTAAGCTTTTTATACTATATTGTTTGTAATCTTTGCCATTTATTCTAATTGTTCCATTTTCTAGTTCATAAAACCTGCAAATAAGATTTACTATACTCGTTTTTCCACTTCCTGTTCTTCCTACTAAAGCTACACTCTCATTTTTATCTACCTTAAAAGATATGTTATTAAGCACATTTGAATTTTCGTTATATGAAAAATTTATATTATCAAATTCTATATTATTTACATTTGTAAGTTCTTCTCCTGTTTCGATGTTTTCATCTTCTTTTTGCATAATATCATTTATTTTATTATATGCAATTTTACTTACATTTCTTATTTGGAAGCCCTCTACAATCCATTTTGCATATACTTCTGGCTGGTCAATATATCTAGCAAGTATTATAAGTGAACCATATGATAAAATTGCATTTTCAACATTTATGCTACCTATTAGTACTGTTATAATCCCTACAAAAGATATAATCAAATCATATAAACATGTATATGTTCTAATATTTTTTTCCAGTTTGTTTACTGCTTTTTCATAATCACTAATTAACAATTTTATTTCTTTTAATCTTTGCTCTTGTATTTCCAATGATTTAATAGTTTGATACCCTTGTACTTGCTCATTTGACCAATTAAGTATTTTTGCATTTGCTTCTCTTTTTAGTTTAGTAAATTTAATTGATTTTTTGTTAAATATATATGTTATAAAAAAGCCAACTATATACATTAAAAATGCTATTGTTACTATTGGTATGTTTAAATACATTAGTATTCCTAATGTTCCAACTAGCCTTAACACTCCACCTAAATATGACCTACATATTCCATATGTATAATATTTTGAAAATTCCTTTGTATCATTTATTATATTTTCTAATATCTCTCCAACTCTAATTTTGTCTAGTTCATTTTGTTTTAAATTTTGTATTTTTATAAATAACTTTTCTCGATAATCTGCCTCAACTTCTTTTTGAAAGCATTCATGATTGATATATTCAAATATTGTTGCAATAGCCCTAAAAATATTTATAGCAAAATATATAATTCCTAATTGTATTATTGCTTTTATATTTTTACTTGGAATTGCATATTCTACCATTATAATCATAAAGCTTATAAATAAAACAACCATTATAGATGTAACAATTCTTCCAATAGCAACTTTTATTGTTTGCTTTTTGTATCTTTTTATTATATCTTCTAACATTTCTAAAATTCCTTATCATTTAATATTTTATTTTGGCTAATTTCTATTATCTCTTTATATATATCGTTTTCTTGCATTAGTTTTTCATGTGTAGATACTGTTATTGTTTTATTATTTATAAATAAAACCTTATCACACGTTTTTACAACCTCTGTATCGTGTGAAATAATAATAGTTCCTTTTTGTAAGTTTATAATGTTATTTAATATAGTTAATTTTGTATTTGTATCTAATTTTGATAAAGAGTCGTCAAAAATCACAAATTTATTATCTAATAATAATGTCCTTGCAATTGCAATTCTTTGCTTTTGCCCTCCAGATATATTGTTGCCACCTTTTCCAATTACATAATTTATATTTTCATCAAAGCCTTTAATATCTTTATATATATCTACTAATTTACAAGCTTTTATTATTTCTTCATTACTTATTATTTTGTTAGTAATATTTATGTTGTTTTTAATTGTATCTGTAAATAAATATGTATCTTGTAACACTACTCCTATATAGTTTCTTAAGCTCTTTTTACTTATATCTTTTATATTGTATTGTCCAATATAAATATCTCCTGTATATTCATAAAATCCAATTAGTGTTTTTGCAATTATTGTTTTTCCTGAACCGTTATCTCCTATTATTGCAATATTTTCGCCTTGTTCAATTGTAAAGTTTAGATTTTCTAGTGTTGTGTTATCATTGATTTCTATATTTACATTCCTGAAAATAATATCTCCACTTAAAGTTACATTTGGTTTTGTTTCTATATCTTCTTTACACTCCATTAATTTTGCTAGTTTCTTATATGCTACAAAAAACTCGTTTATTGTAGATATTTTTTCTACTGAGTTATATACATATTTCATTATTTTAGTGGCATAGCTTAATAAAATTGATATTTGTGCTAATGTTAGTTCACCTTTTACAACTAAAATTCCGCCCCCATAATAATATAAATGGTTCTTTAAAGTTTCTTAGTGAATGTGTTGTTATTAGATATATGGCTCTTAATTTTGCAAATTTCATCTCTTTTTCTTTGTATTGTTTATTCATTGTTTTAAAATCTTCAATTTCTTTATTTTTTCTATTGAAGATTTTTTGCATTTTTGACTCTTCTATGCTATTTGTGGTTTTACTTATTACTTCTTTGTTCATTTCTAATATATCTTCTACTAATGGTTTTGAACTTTTATAATGCCATATTGATAAAAATACTATTAACAAACATATAATTGTAATAAACAAACCTATTGTAGTACTTATTTGTAATGTTTGTGCTACTGCAAATATTATTATGAAAATAGTGTCAAAAAATAAGTTTATTTGGGAGTTGAAAAATTCTGCATATGTTGTGGCATCATTGTTTATTCTTTGTATTACATTTGCTTTGTCAATACTGCTAAATGCCATATATTCAAGCTTTGGTATATGCTCTAATATTGTTTCTTTGACATTTCTATTTATTTTTAGGTTGAATTTTGTACCTATTTTGCTTTTTATGTAGTTTACAATGAATATCAATATGTTTACTATTATTAGTAGTAACACAAGTATTATTATTTTTGATGTTTTATTGTCTTCATAGAAAAGATTTCTGATTAGTTGTGGTATTACTTTTTCATTTTCCATTATGATCCCATCTAACGCATATTGTATGAACATTGGCACATATACTAATAATTTTGAGTATATTGCACTTAATATTAGAATTGATATTATTTGTGTTTTTGTTCCTTTTAGTGATAAATAAAAAAAATTACTTTTCATGTTTGTTGTTCCTTTTTTATTTGTTTCTTCTATACAT
>CATLUC010000133.1 GCA_950059165.1 uncultured Clostridium sp. | reverse complement strand
CAGTAAGATGAACAGGGCTGTTCCTCCGATAACTAAAGAATGGTAATGGCATTCCTGTTGCTGGCATAGATGATGTTACTACTGCCACATTTATGATGACTTGGATTGCTACTAATGTTGTTATTCCAACTGCTAACAAGCTTCCAAACATGTCTGGTGCTCTCATTGCTATTAATACACCTCTCCATATAAAAATAGCAAATAAAATTAATACTGCAACACATCCAATAAATCCAAGTTCTTCTCCTAAAATAGAAAATATGAAGTCATTATGTGGTTCTGGTATGTATAAGAATTTTTGCTTACTATCTCCTAATCCAGCACCAAATAGTCCTCCTGAACCTATTGCATACAAACTTTGAATAACTTGCCATCCAGTGTCTGTTGCATCTTTCCATGGGTCTAAAAATGTGATAACTCTTCGTAATCTATATGATTCTAATATAATTAATCCTATAATTGCTGGCACACCAACAGTTCCTCCCGTTGCTAAAAAGTGCCAAAACTTGCAACCTGCCATTATCATCATAACAGAACAAATTCCTATAATAACAATAGAACTACTGAAATGTGGTTCTAGCAATAAAAGCCCTATAATTGGTGCTAATAAGCAGATATGTTTGAAAAACCCATTTTTATATAGTTGAAGTTCATCTCTGTTTTTCATTAAAATCCCTGCATAAAATATAATCATTAAGAATTTTACCATTTCAGATGGTTGAAAAGATAATGTTTTTGTTACAAAAATCCATCTTTTTGCTCCATTTACTTCTCTTCCTACAAGTAATACTAAAGCAAGTAAAATAAGAGCTATCCACCAAGCATGTTTATAAAATTTTTGATAAAATCTATAATCAATTTTAGAAATAAATAGCATTGCTATAATTCCTAAAATAGCAAAAATTAATTGCTTTGAAAAAAATGCATAGCTATCACCACTTTCTGCTAATGCAGATGGAGAACTGGCTGACAATACCATAATTAGTCCAAGTGAAAGCAATAATAGTATAGTAATTAATAATGTAAAGTCAATCGGATTATTTAAAAAACTTGAAAAATTTTTTTCTTTTCTCTTTTTTGCCACTTTGATTTTCATTCCTTCCTTAATCTAATATATTTTGTCTAAAGATTTATATGATTTTTAATCCAATCATACATAAGGCCAATGTTGCTAAGCTAAATACAATAACTACTTTGCTTTCTTTCCAACCTCCTAATTCAAAATGATGATGTAATGGTGCCATTTTGAAAAATCTTTTTCCTGTTTTTTTGAAATATATAACTTGTATCATAACAGAAAGTGTTTCAAGTACTGGTATTAAGGCTATTATTATTAATAATATTGGCATTTTTAAATACAATGCAATGGCTGATATAACTCCTCCTAGTAGCAAAGAACCAGTATCACCCATAAATACTTTAGCAGGATGTAAATTAAACATTAAAAATCCTAGTACACTTCCAATAACAATACTTCCAAAAACAGATATTTCTTTCATTCCAGCTGTCATTCCTATAATAGTTAAACAAGTGATAATTATTGCTGATACACTAGAAGAAAGTCCATCAATTCCATCTGTTAGATTAACAGCATTTGTTGTTGCAAGCATTACAAATATTGCAAATGGAATATAAAAATAAATTGGTATATTAATATATATTTTTAAAATTGGAATATATGTATCTGTTCCAATGTATAATCCCTCTATTAAATAAATAACATATACAACAGAGATTAATAATAATCCTAACATTTTATAACTTGGTGTTAGCCCTTTTGTATTTTTCAGAACTAGTTTTTTAAAATCATCTACAAATCCTATTGCACCAAATCCTATTGTTAGCACCAATAGTGGTATTAGTCGATTTGCTGTCTCATTTTGACCCTGTGTAGTACTAAAAAAAATGTATGCCCCTGTTACTACTAAAATCATGGATATAATAATGATAATCCCCCCCATTGTCGGAGTTCCTTGTTTTTTTAAATGCGATTGTGGACCATCATCTCTTTCAATTTGTCCTACTTTTAATTTTTTCAATAATGGTATAACTATAAAGCCCAATATTACTGCTGTTATAAAAGCTATAATTAACATACTTGTTTCTATGCTCATCTTACCAAAACCTTTCTTTTTCCTTTAGTACTTTTATTTTTTAATCATAGTTTATAAAATTATATCTTATCTATTATTTCTTTTACAATTATTCTTTCGTCATAAGGATGTTTTACACCATTTATTTCTTGATATGGTTCATGTCCTTTACCTGCAAGTACTATAATATCTCTCTTATTGGCCATTTGAATTGCTTCTGTAATTGCCTGTGTTCTATCTACAACAACCTTATATTTTCCTTTTGTTTTTTTCATTCCCTCTTCAATTTCACTAACAATTTTTTCTGGTTCTTCTGTTCTTGGATTATCTGAAGTGATAAATGTAAAATCTGCAATTCTTCCAGAAATTTCTCCCATAATTGGTCTTTTACCAGTATCTCTATCTCCTCCACAGCCAAATACGGATATTACATTTCCTCTTGTATAACTTTTAACTGCTTGTAATATGTTTTCCAAACTTTCAGGAGAATGTGCATAATCTATCATAATTGGTATTTCTTTTTTATTATCTACTAACTCTGACCTTCCTGGTACTCTTACTGATGCCAATGCTTCTTTTACAACTTCTGGTGAAATACCAAATTTTTGTGCTACACAAATAGCAGCTAGTGAATTATAAACACTAAATCTTCCTGGTATACATGTTTTTATTCTTTCATTTCTGTCTGTTATTTTAGCTTTGAAATCCACATAAGAGTTTGTAATTGTAATATCTTTAGCAAGTATTTTTGCAAAATTATCAATTCCATAAGTTACTATATTGCTATCTGGAAATAATTTTGGAATTTTAGCTCCATATAAATCATCTGTATTTACAATTCCTATTTTGCACATTTGAAATAGTTTTAATTTAGAATTGAAATAGTCTTCCATATCTAGATGCTCTTTTGGACTAATATGATCCTCTGAAAAGTTTGTAAATAATACTATATCAAATTCGCAGCCATCTACTCTATGTAGCTTCAAACTTTGTGATGATACTTCCATTACAACTACTTCTACACCTTGTTCTTTCATCTCTGCAAATTCTCTTTGTAATTCTAAGCTCTCTGGTGTTGTTCTATCACTATCTTTGACTTTCTTACCATTTACATATGTTGCAATAGTTCCAATTAAACCTACATTTTTTCCTGCTTTTTCTAAAATTTCTTTAATCATAAAAGTTGTAGTAGTTTTTCCTTTTGTTCCTGTTACACCTATTAATTTAAAGTTTCTTGATGGGTTTCCATAGAAATTAGAAGACGCTATTGCTAATGATTCTCTTGTATTTTTTGCCATAATAATTGTAATTCCATCTGGTATAGCTAATGCTTTTAGGTCACATCCCTCTTCTACCATAACTGCAATAGCTCCATTTTCAATTGCTTTTCCTATAAACTGATGTCCATCTACATCAAATCCTTTTATAGCAACAAATAAAAATCCTTTTTCTATTTGTTTAGAATTGCTTTCTAATCCTTTTATATCTAATTCTAAATCCCCTTTTACTTTTAGCCCTTCTAGCCCTATCATCATTTCTTTTAAATTCATTTTCTTTTTCATTCCTTTCGAAAACGCAATATTTTTTACATTATATAACTAAATTCATTTTTTGTATAGTTTTTCTAGTAATTTTTTCTATAAAATTATTACAATTCATAGTTGATATTTAAAATTATCAAATAACTAAAATATAAACATTAAATGCAATGACAAATGCGATTGAAAGCAAATTAGAAATTGTTAAAGGATTTTATGAGGGATGTTCACGTTACCTTTGATATATGGGCAAAAAGTGAAAGAGGCTCATAAAATACTTCTGCAATTTCTTTTTGCTGTATTAAGCTGAGAAATGTAATGAAATGTTTATATTTTAATTCCTTGACATTTTATTTTAGTATTATTAATTATAACTTATTGCTATTTACAAATATAA
>CATLUC010000132.1 GCA_950059165.1 uncultured Clostridium sp. | reverse complement strand
AATACCTACAAGAGCCAAATATCTAAGAACAAACGTACTACACGAGTTGGGTAAAAATTGGGTAAAATCCTCTCCAAAAATGCCCTAAAAATGCACAAATGTTCCATAAACTAAAACTCTTGTAAATACCTAAATACCAACAAAAACTCTAATTCCCACAAACTTATAAAAACCGTTCAAACCTCGCTCATAACCCGAAGGTCGATGGTTCGAGTCCATCTCCCGCAACCAAGAATTTTATTAGAGTCGCAAGAGATTGTAGGCTCTTTTGTTTTTGCCTATAACAAGTTACATAAAAAATATTGGGCACGTTATGGGCACAAATCTATGTAAAAAAGTTTTTTGATAAACTTTGAATTTTCGATATTAAAATATATTTGATTAAAATTCTAAAATATACAAATAGTTTCTGCTTATGAACAATTTAATGCCTAACTAAACAGAAACTATGCTGTCTTGATTTCTTCTTTTTGGTATCGTATTTTATCCATTGAATTTTATCCTTTCATTTCTATTTGTAAATTTATATGAGATAAGCCTCTAATTGGCTTTAAAATATTTTTTTGTATCTTCTCGATAAAGAAGATTATCAAGTTTATCTGATGCCTCTCTGTCCATTTTCGCAAAGGCATGGGCATAGATATTCAAAGTTGTAGATGTTTGTGCATGTCCTAATCGATTACTAACCGTTCGAACATCCAAACCTTGTGAAATTAACAAAGTTGCATGTGTATGGCGTAAGCCATGAAATGTAATATGTGGCAAGTTTTTATCTTCTAGGAACTGCCTAAACCATTTGGTAATTGTGTCTGGGTGCATAGGAATCCCATTCCATTGAACAAATAAACGATTTGTATTAATCCATTTATCTCCAAGTTGTAGCCTTTGTTCTAATTGTTTTCTTTTGTACTCTTTTAGTAATTTAATAATTGATTCAGGAATACTAATCATCCTGTTTGATGTTTCTGTTTTTGGATCTTTGGTATAAATTCCAATAGTAGAAACATATTGGCTTGCTTGCCTAACTGTTAGAGAAGAATTTTTGAAATCAATGTCTTGCCATTCTAGTCCTAACACTTCCCCACGCCTTAAGCCAGTAAAAATTGTTAGAAGAATAATGACTCGAAATTTCAATTCTTCGCCTTCCAATGCTTTGATTAATGCAATCGTTTGAGCATCATCATAAAAGTTAATATTAGGTTTTTTAGCTTTTGGTGGTCGTACTCTGGATGCTGGATTATAAGGTATCATTTGCCAATAAACTGCTTGCTGTAACATAGAATGCAATACTCTATGATGTTCTAATACTGTTTTAGAAGATAGTTTACGGGTTATGTTTTTTCTAGTGTAGGTTGATTCTGTTAGCTCTTGATATAGATACATTAATTGCATTGGTTGAATTTTGTCTAGATACATATTGCCGAGATAAGGGAGAATTCTAGCTTTTAGCATACTTTTATATCTTTCATACGTTTTTGGAGATAAATTTGGAATGGCATAATTGTTAATCCAAAAGTCAGCATAATCTCTAAAACGCATTTTCTTTGCTGATAGGGCTTGTCCTGTTTCTATTTCCGATATAAAGAGTGCTAGTTCTTTTTCGACTTCTGTTTTGTTTTTGGCCTGAATTGTCTTTTTGTAAATGATTCTTTTGCCTTCTCCGGTGTAGCCTCCAGATACTCTTAGCCTGTACGAATTCTCTCCTCTTTTTTCGATGTTTCCTACCACACGTGCATCACCTCCTTTCATTGCGATAGAAAACTATATATTTTTAAAAGTTTAAATCAATCCAATATCGTTGATCAATTTTATCATCTTCAGCTGGAATTTCATTTTCTAAAATACCACCATTATTTTGAATACTTTTACTTGAACCAATATTATCTTTGTAGCAAACCATTAAAACTCTATTAATTCCTAATTTTTTGCATTCTTCTAAAGCAAGTCTAATCATTTCAGTAGCATATCCCTTTCTTCTTTCTGAAGGGCGCACTCCATCACCAATATGCCCTCCATTTTTTAATAGAGATTCATTTAGTTTATGTCGAATATTAACAGCACCAACAATTTTATCTTTTTTATCATCATAAGCCCATAAGGTAGTTGCAGGAACTTGATTAGGTTTTAAATCAATTCCATTTGATTCTTTTTCAAAATGTTCTATCATAGTTTCAAAATTATTATAATCAGCAATTCTAATACTATATGGAATAATTTTTTCACCAGATAGTTCCCATTCTTGCATCATTTCTATATATTGTTTTTTATATTTTATACTAGGTTTTACTAATTTTAACATATTGTTACACCTTTCATAAATTATTTTTACATTTATGTTTTTCATCAGGTAAATAAAATATATGGCACTCATGACAATATTTAGGAATATTACCATTTTTTATATCTAAAAATAATTCATAATACATTAGTGATACTAAAGATTTATAACCAATACTTTCTACTATTTCACCCGAATCAGTTCTTACAAATCTTTTTCTTATACCACCAGTTCTATATGATATTTGTTCTAGTATAGAGTCAAGTAATGTATTATCTTCAGATAAAGTTATTATAAATCTACTCATTTCATTAAATAATTCTAAATAACTGTTAATTGGTTCAAAATATCCAGTAATATTATATTTCTCTAATATAGATTTATATTTTTCTTTATAAGGATATTCAATATTTTTATAAAGTAGGTCGTATTGGAATAATGCAGCATTATAAAAATCTGATTCAATAATACCTATTTCAAATGGTTTAAACATTGTAAAGTTTTCATTTAGCCTAGAATCTGTATTACTAAATATTTCACCTAAAAATCCATAATTACATGCAAAATTATAAAAAGATTTATATAAATCATTTCTACCATCTGCATAATTAGAGTTAGCTGACAAAAATTCTAAATATATTCTAGAACTTTTATTTTTTTTCTTTTGTTCTAAAGGATTAAAAAATTCTATTTTAGATTTCTCATTTGGAGCATAAACCTCATATCCATCAAAAGATTTATATCCAATAGGATTTTTAATTCTAATCCATAAAGGCTTTTGATTTGGGATTATATTTATATAATCTTCTAAACTTTTAAAGTCATATTCACTAACTAAAGAGTTTGTTTTTCCAGTTAAATAACCAACAGGAACATTAAAATAGTTAGATAGTTTATTTAGTATTTCAAATCCTGGCATAGCATTATTGGACTCATAATTAGCTATACTAGATCTTTTTTCATTAATTGCATTAGCTAATGCTTGTTGTGTAACACCTTTATTTTTTCTTAATTGCTTTAATTTTTCACTAAAACTAATATTCATTATAAACTCTCCATTATATTTTGATAAATACATTATAAAACAATAAATTAAGTTTGTAAATAATAAAAACAAAAATATTTTAAAAATGTATTGACAAAAAACAAAAATGCAAATAAAATGTTTTAAAATAAAACAACAATGTTTTTATTTTAAACAATTAATAGGAGGTGAGTTTGTATGAAAAATGAGAATTTAGAAAATTTATCTGAAGAAAAATCAGGTGTAAAAAGAGTTTTAGATTCTGCAGAAGCTGCACAATATTTAGGTATTTCATATTGGTTAATTAGAAAGCTAGTAAGAGAAAAGAAAATACCTTATTACAAAATTGAATCTAAAACATTATTTACAAAAGAAATTCTAGACAAGTATATACAAGACAGTCTAGAAGAACCAAAAAAAGGAAAGATCAAACAGGATTGGTCGAACTTTTAGAAAAAACAGCAAAGGAGGAATTTAATTTGGCGAAAGGAGGAAAAAGATATTGGTTTAAGTTTTACAACAACTTTTTTGACAATGAAAAAATCAAACAAATTAAAAGAAGAAAAGATGGTGATAGACTTATTGTAATTTTTATTCATTGTTTAGCCATAGCAGCAAATTGTGAATCGGGAGGTTACTTAAAGATTAGTGAAAATAAGTTTTTTACCATAGAAACATTAGCACATCATATGAGTAGAAACCAAGAAAGTATCAGAATAGCACTCGATATTTTCCGTGAATATAGCATGATAATCCAAGATGAATATGGTTATAAAATTAAAAATTGGAATAAGTATCAAAACTTACAAGAAAAAGGTGTTAAGC
>CATLUC010000131.1 GCA_950059165.1 uncultured Clostridium sp. | reverse complement strand
AAATTTGGGACACATCTGTAAAAATTATTAATAGTAATACTTTAGTATTATGAATTTTTTGTGAATATTTAGAAAAGTATAGCGAATTTGAATAAAATATGCTATACTTTTTATGTTATAGAAAAATTGCAGATTTTCCTATAATTCTATTATGGGGGATTAAGAATAATTGGGGGCAAAAGGAAAAAAAGAGAGGTGATACAATGCCCCGTGCATCTAGACAAAAAAGTATAACGAAAGTATATCATGTGATATTAAGAGGAAATGCAAAGCAAGATATATTTTTGGACAAGCAAGATTTTAGTAAATTTTTAAAAGAAATTTGCAATACAAAAGAAAAATATCAATATGAATTATATGTATATTGCTTAATGACAAATCATGTTCATTTAATTTTATATGATAAAAATGATAATCTTTCAAAGGCTTTACAAAGCTTGACAATAAGCTATTCTTCTTATTGGAATAAAAAATATGAAAGAGTAGGTCACTTATTTCAAAATCGTTTTTTAAGTAAAAATGTAGAAACAGCAGGGTATTTAAAAAATCTGTGTCGATATATCCATCAAAATCCTATAAAAGCAGGAATTGAAAAAATGGAAGATTATCATTGGAGTAGCTATCAAGAATATACTAAGAAAAGTAAAATAATAGATAAAAAGCAAATATTATTACTTTTTCAAAATGATGAAACAAAAGCAGTGGAAGAGTTTGTAAACTTTCATTTAGCAAACATAGAACAGGAAAATATGCAAGATTTTATGGAATACGAAATGATACCAAAATTAAATGATGAACAAGCAACCATACATCTTAAGCAAATATTAGGTTTAGAAAATTTACAAGAATTAGTTAGTTATAGCATAACAAAGAGAAATGAATATTTGAAAAAGCTAAGGGATATTCATGGAATATCATACGCTCAAATTGCAAGATTGACAGGGTTAAGTAAAAGAATGGTAGAAATAGGAATAAAATAAAAATGGAAAGGGGGAAGGAGATGTGTCCCCAATTTCACAAAAATGTGAAAAAGGAAACGTCCCCAATGTCACATGAAAAGTAAAACGGTATTTGTTTGTAACGAATGTGGGAATGAATCGGCTAAATGGCTTGGGAAATGCCCAGCTTGTGGAAGCTGGAACAGTTTTTTTGAGCAAAAGGTTGTGGAGAGCAAAAATGCTAGTTCCTTAAAACAAAAGGATTTGAAAAATAATGTACCACAAAAATTAAGTTTATATGAGGCAAAGGAAACTATAAGGACTAAAACAGGCTTTGGGGAATTAGATAGAGTTTTACGGTGGAGGATTGGTTAAGGGGTCTTTGGTTTTGCTTGGTGGTGAGCCAGGTATAGGTAAGTCTACCTTAATTCTTCAGATTTGTGATAAAGTAAATGGAGAAGGTAAAGTTTTGTATGTTTCTGGAGAGGAGTCAGCAGAACAGATAAAGATGAGGGCAGACCGTTTGTCTATTAATAATGAAGATATTATGTTTTTAGGGGAAACAGATATTGATGTAGTTAATCAGGCAATTATAGATATGAACCCGAAGCTTGTAATTATTGATTCAATTCAAACTATGTATTCAGAAGAGCTATCTGCTGCAGCTGGAAGTGTTAGCCAGGTAAGGGAAATTACTTCACAAGTAATGAGAGTCTGCAAATCAAGGGCTATTACTACCATAATTATTGGACATGTTACTAAAGAGGGAAATATAGCAGGACCAAGGGTTTTAGAACATATGGTAGATACAGTTTTGTATTTAGAGGGAGAAAGATATTTTTCTTATCGTATTTTAAGAGGCGTAAAAAATAGGTTTGGTTCAACAAATGAAATTGGAATGTTTGAAATGAGAGAAGAAGGAATGTGTGAAATAACAAATCCATCTGATGTATTAATTTCAGAACGTGATGACAATCCATCTCGGTTCTTGTATTGTTTCAAGTATGGAGGGAACAAGACCTATTTTAGTAGAATTACAAGCATTAACATCACAAACCATTTATGGTTATCCTAAAAGAACAGCAAATGGAGTAGATTTTAATAGAGTGGCTTTGTTAATAGCTGTTTTAGAAAAAAAGGCAGGACTTATGTTGGGGTCACAAGATGTTTATTTAAATGTAGCTGGTGGACTTAAAATAAATGAACCATCAATTGACTTAGGAATTATAATGGCAACAGCATCTAGTTTTAAAAATAGACCAATTCCAAAAGATATGGTAATTATCGGTGAAGTAGGCTTAACAGGCGAGGTTAGAAGAATTAATTTGATTGAAAAAAGACTAAAAGAAGCAGAACGTTTAGGATTTAAAAGTTGTATTATTCCAGAAAGTAATAAAAAAGACTTGAAAGATAATTATAAATTAGATATAATATATGTCAAGAATGTAAATGAAGCAATAAAAAAAGCATTAGGAAGCTAAAGATGATTTTGTGGACTTAAGGAAAAAATCATCATGGCTATAGTTTGTTTATAAAAATATATTGAATTTCATATTAGAAAGGAAGAGGCAGTTTGAGGAAGGGAAAAGAGGACAATATCACAGAAATTCTAAAATTAATTGCTCCAGGAACTCCAATTAGAGATGGGCTAGAAAATATATTAAGGGCAAAAACGGGTGCATTATTATTAATTACAGACAATAATCAAGTGCTAAAAGAAGTTGTAGATGGTGGCTTTACCATTAATGAAGATTACACTTCAGCCAAATTATATGAATTAGCTAAAATGGATGGTGCAATAATCTTAAGTGGAGATTTAAAAAAGATTTTATATGCAAATGCCCAATTAATACCAGCAAGAGAAATTTTAACTTTAGAGACACGGAACAAGACATAGAACTGCTGAAAGAACAGCAAAGCAAACTGGGGAATTAGTAATTAGTATATCACAAAGAAGAAGCATAATAACAGTATTTAAGGGGAATGACAGATATATATTAGAAGATACAGATGCAGTATTAAATAAGGCAAACCAAGCAATCCAAACATTAGAAAAATATAAAAAAGTATTTGACAACAAATTAAGCTTGCTTAATGAATATGAATTTAATGATATTGTGACATTAGAAAATGTGATAGTTGCTATTCAAAGGGCAGAAATGGTAATGCGAATTGTAGAAGAAATACAAAGGCAAATTTACGAATTAGGAAATGACGGAAGACTAGTTAGAATGCAATTAGAAGAATTAATTGGTGGCTTAGAAAAAGAAGAATTACTAATAATTAAAGACTATATGGTATCAACTAAGAAAAAGCACACACCAGAAAAAATATTAGAAAAACTAGAAGTACTAGAATATGAAGAATTATCAAATGAAAGTGTAATAGCAAAATTATTAGGATATGAAAACTTTGATAATTATGACGAAGTAGGTGTATATACAAAAGGTTATCGTATTTTAAACAAAATACCTAGAATGCCATCTAACATAGTGGAGAACTTAATTAGCTCATTCAAATCTTTCCAACATATTTTAGCAGCTGACATAGAAAGCTTAGATGACGTAGATGGAATAGGAGAAGTAAGAGCAACATCAATAAAACAATCTTTAAAAAGAATGCAAGACCAATTTATGTTTTAATACATTGTACATAAATTTGAAACAGTGAACAAATTAACTTAAAATTTCAATAATATTAAGGATTTTCGATTTGTTTTAAAAATCAAATAAAAAGGAAAAGGAGAAAAGAAGAATGAAAACAAAAAATGTAATATGGATAATTGCTTTAATTTTGGTAATAATATTAGTAGGGGTATTGGGATATGGATATTACCAAAAAGCTACAATGGAGGTAAAAAATCCAGTGGCAACAATGGAAGTAGAAAATTTTGGGACTATAAAAATGGAATTATATCCAGAAATTGCACCAGAAACTGTAGCAAACTTTGTAACACTTGCTAACCGTGGATTTTATGATGGATTAACATTTCACAGAATTGTAAAAGACTTTATGATACAAGGTGGAGATAAAGAAGGAACAGGTCAAGGTTCTGCTAAAATATCTGATTTAAAAGATGGTGGAGAAGACAAAGCATATACAATAAAAGGTGAATTTATAGATAACGGGGTAGAAAATAACAAATTAAAATTTGAAGAAGTAATTCTTGGTATGGCAAGAAGTGATTATACTGTATAT
>CATLUC010000130.1 GCA_950059165.1 uncultured Clostridium sp. | reverse complement strand
TATGACAAATCAATATCAAGCAATGTTTCAACTAAAATACTCGATTATTTAGAAACAAAGGAAAATATTGAAGTATTTCTTTATGATGATGACGACAAGATAAAATATCATAATCAAGAACTATTAAAAATAAGAATTAGAACACCTTACTATGAATTGGGTCAAATTATTGAAGATGAAGTAAATAGCATATTTAAAAATGATGTAATAGCACATTCAGCATTTCCAGGAATGTATTATGATAATCAAGATTTTGTAATTATAGATATTGTATCAAAAGATGCAGGGAAAGAAAAAGCAATAAAAAAATTATTAGAAATACTAAATATAGAAAAAGAGCAAGTAGTTACGGTTGGAGATGGTAGAAATGACATCAAAATGATAAAAGAATATAATGGTTATTCAATGGAAACTGCTGAAGAAGAAGCAAAAAAATCAGCTAGCAAAATTTTTGAGAGTATAGCAGAGCTACTAATGTATTTAGAAAACAATTAAACAATTATTTAAAGTAAAAACCAATTCCTTACAAAAATGTAAGGTTAATGTAAGATAAATCGATTGCAACTCCTTTAAAAAGCATTTATAATAAAAGCAAGAAAAGGAGGCTTTTTATATGGAAAAAATTTTAGAGGTAAAAAACATAGAAAAATATTATGGAAGCAAAGCCATACTCACAAAAGCAATTGACAATATAAGCTTTGAAGTAAACAAAAAAGAATTTGTAGGAATTATGGGAGCAAGTGGTTCTGGCAAAACAACACTACTAAACACAATTTCAACAATAGACAAAGTAACATCAGGGCACATCATAATAAATGGAGAAGACATAACAAGACTAAAAGGAAACAAACTAAACAAATTTAGGAGAGAGCAGTT
The DNA here is from genome assembly GCA_950059165.1 of uncultured Clostridium sp. Classification (GTDB taxonomy): domain Bacteria; phylum Bacillota; class Clostridia; order TANB77; family CAG-508; genus CAG-269. The sequence goes on along the minus strand of CATLUC010000130.1, from coordinate 3,264 downwards.
AGGTTTTGTTTTCCAAGATTTCAATTTATTAGACACATTAACAGCATATGAAAATATAGCAATTGCTTTAACAATACAAAAAGTAAATGCAAATGAAATAGACAATAGAGTAAAAGAAATTGCAACAAAATTAGGCATTTCAGACATCTTAAAAAAATATCCATATCAAGTGTCAGGAGGGCAAAAGCAAAGAATTGCAATTTGTAGAAGCATTATTACAAACCCAAAATTGATTTTAGCAGATGAGCCAACAGGAGCCTTAGATTCAAAATCTAGTAGGCAAGTGCTAGAAAACTTTGAATTTTTAAACCAAAAATTAGATGCTACAATTTTAATGGTTACACATGATGCATTTACAGCTTCATATGCTAACAGAATTTTATTTATAAAAGATGGGAAAATTTTCAATGAACTTAACAAAGGAAATGACACAAGAAAGCAATTTTTTGAAAAAATAATTGAAGTTCAAACACTCCTAGGAGGTGATTTAAACGATGTTATTTAAGCTTTCTTTTAAAAATATGAAAAAAAGTATAAAAGATTATGCAATTTATTTTTTAACATTAGTACTTCGGAGTAGCAATTTTTTATATGTTCAATTCCTTAGACAGCCAGCAAGCAATGATACAAGTATCACGGTTCACAAAGAGAAATAATAAAATTGATGATAGGTATGCTTGGTATGGTATCTGTGTTTGTAGCTGTTGTATTAGGACTACTTATTGTATATGCTAATAATTTCCTAATAAATAGAAGAAAAAAAGAATTTGGTATTTATATGTCACTTGGAATGGGAAAAAGACAAATATCAAAAATAATTTTAATGGAAACAATGTTAGTTGGAATTATATCACTAGCTATAGGAATTGTTATTGGCGTATTTGGCTCACAATTTATGTCAATATTAGTTGCAAAAATGTTTGAAGCTGATATGAGTAAATTTCAATTTGTATTTTCACAAGATAGTTGTGTAAAAACGTGTATTTATTTTGCTGTAATGTATGTAGCAGTAATGTTTTTTAACACATTAACTATTTCAAGATACAAACTAATCAATTTATTAAATGCACAAAAGAAAAACGAAAAAGTCAAAATAAAAAATCCAATTATATCAGTTTTAATATTTATAATTGCAAGTGGAATTTTAGGGTACGCATATTGGAAAGTAACAGCAGATGTTCGCTCTTTAAACACAGCCGAAAAAATGCTTCCACCAATACTTATGGGAATAGTAGGAACAGTTGCCATATTTTGGTCACTATCAGGGTTCATTTTGCAAATTGTTCAAGGGAATAAAAAAGTTTATTTAAAAGACACAAATATGTTTGTTTTAAGACAAATAAACAATAAAATCAACACAATGGTGGCTAGTATGAGTGTTATTTGTTTAATGCTATTTATGACAATTTCAGTACTTTCATCAAGTTTAGCATTAAGAAACACAATGCAAAAAGATTTAATTGATATGACACCAGTAGATTTGAATTTATACAAAACAGCAAATTTGCCAGAAAGCAGTACTAATAAATATGGAAAAACTATCAATTACACAAAAGAACAAAGGGAAGACTCTATGGTTTCAGTACAAGAAACTTTAAAAAATAATGGTTTTGACATAGGCAATTTAAAAGACATCGTGGAAATTCCAATTTATACAGACAACAACCTAACTTGGGAAAACTTTTTTACAGATAAAATAGAAGAGATAAAAGCTCAGTTTACTATGCTTGCTTATGACACACAAGAAGAAATTGTAAAAATATCTGACTATAATAAAATTGCCCAATTATATGGTTTAGAACAATATCAATTAGAAGATGATCAATACATTATGCTTTGTGATTTTGACACTATGAAAAACTTAAGAAATGAAGTTTTAAGTAATGGAAAACATAATTTAACAATAGCAGGAAAACAATATAAATCTAAATATAATGAATGCAAAAGTGGATATATAGTAATGTCAACAAGTCATACAAATACAGGAATAATTATTGTACCAGATAATTGCAATTTAACACAAGATATGAAAGAAATATCATTTTTAGCTGCAAATTACAATGCTACAATAGATGAAGAAAAAGAAAAAATAGAAGAAATATTTGAAAGTAAAGAATCAGGACTTGTGCAAAAATTAGCAGATAAAGGCTTAAAAATAGATGGATTTACAAAAATAACTATAATACAATCAAGTGTTGGATTAGCAACAATTGTAACATTTATAGCAATATATCTAGGAATAATATTTTTAATTGCAAGTTCAGCAATTTTAGCACTAAAACAATTAACAGAAAGTTCAGACAACAAACAAAGATATACAATTTTAAGAAAAATTGGCTGTGATGAAAGAATGATAAATAAATCATTATTTAGACAAATAGGTATATTTTTCATGCTACCATTGGTACTTGCAATAGTTCATTCAGTATTTGGAATACAATTTGCAATAGAAATTTTATCAGGAATAGCATCTAAAGAAGACTTATTGCCATCAATTGTAGCAACAGTTATTGTTATTGGTGTAATATATGGAGCATATTTTATAGCAACTTACTTTGGAAGCAAAAACATAATAAAAGAAGAATAGGTGCAATTGGGGACACATCTTATAATAATTTATACTTTTGCGTTTTTTAAATAATATATCAGTCGTTCCTTGGCTTGTTACATATTTTATAAATTCTAAAACAAAATCAAACGAGCCTCTCGCTGTTGTGTTTCGCACCCATCGCTTCCTCATTTGATTTTTTTAAGAATTTATACAAATATTCCACTTCGCATTCGGAACTTCTTGCATATTATTTAAATAATGCAAAAGTATAAATTATTATAAGATGTGTCCCCAATTTCACAAAAATGTGAAAAAAGAAACGTCCCTAACGTCACATAAAAATGTCGCAAAAGAAACGTCCTCAATTGCACATTTTGGGTATCACATTAACTTGAAAAATTCATAATTTTCTGCTATTATTTATAGTAGAATATTAAGGAAAGGTCTAGTAAAAATGAAAATAGGTTTTACAATTGGGAAATTTGCTCCATTGCACAAACGGACATCAATATTTAATTGAAAAAGGATTAAAGGAAATGGAAAAATTCTATGTTGTTATATATGAAACAAATGTTACCAAAATACCATTAGAAACAAGAGCAAATTGGATAAAAGAACTGTATCCAAAAGTAAATATAGTTTATGCCAAAAATCCACCAAGTCAATATGGGCTAGATGAAGAAAGTGTAAAAATACAAACAGATTATTTAAGA
>CATLUC010000129.1 GCA_950059165.1 uncultured Clostridium sp. | reverse complement strand
ATACTAAATATTATAGACCATTGATAGAATATAGAAGATGGATTAAAAAATTAAACTTACTTCCTCAAATACAACACATGAAAAAGAAAGGTATGAGCAATAGTCAAATTAGTGGAATATTGGGAATTAGTTCAGTAGAAGTAAGTATTCTTTTAAATACCGATGAAGAAAAATTTTTTGAAGGAATGGGAATAGACGATTAATAAAATTTTTTAAAAAAACCCTTGCATATTTTATAAAAATATAGTATATTCTTTCAAGAGGTACAAAAAATGACAAAATTTTTAAAAAATATACAAGAATTGAATAGCTATAACATCACAGTTTTGGCAACTGTTGCTTTTATATTTTATTTGTTTTTACAAGATATTAACTTTATTCAAAGTTAATATCTTTTTTGTTAGTACTTAGAACAAAGACTGATCATAAAAATTTAATTTGCTATTTTTTGTATTCTAAATAAAAAAATAAAAAGGGGGACTTTCAAAATGGAAGAACAAAAACTACTTTTAGATGTAAACGAAAAACCAAAAATCGCTAAATGGATTATTTTAGCAATACAACACGTTTTTGCTATGTTTGGAGCAACTATATTAGTACCAATTTTAGTAAATAGTGCAGCAGGAGAAACAGTACTTACAATACCAGTTGCTTTAGTTACTTCAGGAATTGGGACTTTAATTTATATTTTATGTACAAAAGGAAAATCACCAGTATATTTAGGAAGTTCATTTGCTTTTATTGCACCACTTGCAGCAGCTTTCTTAAAAGGTGGAATAAGTGGAGCAATGACAGGTGTTATGGCAGTAGGATTAATTTATGTGATTTTTGCAATTATTGTAAAATTTGTTGGGAAAAATTGGCTTGACAAATTATTGCCACCAATTGTAATTGGACCAATGATAATGATTATCGGATTAGGTTTAGCACCAAGTGCAATTACACAAATAGGACTTGGAACTGGCAGTGAAATTGACTGGAGAGGTGTTGCAGTTGCATTTATCACTTTTTTAACAACAGCAATTGTAATGGTTAGAGGAAAAGGATTTATCAAAATAATACCATTCTTAATCGGAATTTTAGTAGGATATATTTCAGCAATTTGTTTTGGACTTGTTAACTTTACACCAGTATTAGAAGCTTCTTTCTTTAGTATGCCAAGCTTTATGATACCATTTGCAAGCTATAACCTTGACTTTTCAGCATTACTTACAATAGCACCAATTGCTTTAGTTACAATGTGTGAACATATTGGAGACCATACAGCATTAGGTTCAATTATAGGAAAAGACTTGTTAAAAGAACCTGGATTAGACAACACATCACTAGGAGATGGTATTGCAACATTTGTAGCAGGACTTTTAGGGGGACCTGCAAATACTACATATGGCGAAAACACATCAGTTGTAGGAATGACAAAAGTAGCTTCTGTTTGGGTTATTGGATTAGCTGCAATAATTGCAATTTGCTTAGGATTTTTAGGGAAATTCACAGCAATTGTTTCAAGTATCCCAAACCCAGTTTTAGGTGGAGTTTCATTGTTACTTTATGGATTTATTGCTGTTAATGGATTAAAAGTACTTATTCAAAATCAAATTGATTTTGGAAAATCTAAAAATGTTGTTGTAGCATCAACAATGTTAGTTTTAGGGTTAGGTGGAGCAGCAATATCAATTGTTTCAGGAGATTTATCTATTACAATATCTGGAATGAGCTTAGCTGCCATAATTGGAATTTTATTAAACCTTTGTTTACCAGAAGAAAAAGAAGAAGTTAAAGAAGATAAGCAAGAGAAAAAAGAAGAAAAAGTAGAAGAAACAGTTTAAGAAAGGAAAGTGATTATAAATGGATGCAATTGTTTTAACAAATCCTATTATTCAACACAAATTATCTATTATTAGAAATAAAAATACAGGAACAAAAGAATTTAGAGAAGTAATTGGCGAAATAGCAACATTTCTATGCTATGAAGCAATGTCAGATGCAAAGCTACAAACAGTTCAAATTGAAACACCAATGGGGACTACAAATGCTAAAACTTTAGATGAAAATCAATATGCTTTTGTTCCAATTTTAAGAGCAGGAACAGGAATGTTAGATGGATTGGTAAAAGTTATGCCAAATGCAAAAATTGGTCATGTTGGTTTATACCGTAATGAAGAAACCTTAAAACCTGTTCGATATTATTATAAAATGCCACAAGACATAGCAAACAGAGAAGTAATTGTATTAGACCCTATGCTTGCAACAGGTGGTTCTGCAATAGATACAATTACAATGCTTAAAGAAGATGGAGTTAAAAAAATCAAATTTTTGTGTATAATTGCAGCACCAGAAGGAATTTCAAAATTAAAAGAACAACACCGGAGATGTACAAATTTATACAGCTTCTATAGATGAAAAGTTGAATGACATAGGTTATATTGTGCCAGGTTTAGGAGATGCAGGAGATAGAATATTTGGAACAAAATAAATTTAAAAGAACAAAAGGGGCAATTGGGGACGTTTCCTTTTGCTCTTTTTTTGTTGTTTTGGGGACGTTTCTTTTGTGACATTTTTATAAAAGTAATACTAAATCACCATTTTTGTAATATGATTAAATTTTTGAAAACATAGAGAAACTTGTTGACGTAAATCTTATTATTGATAAAATTATATATAAGAACAAAAGAAATGGGGGATTTGGATTGATGAAAAGCATTGAAATTTTAAAAGAAATAAAAAAATCAAACAAGGGTATAACTCTAGTGGCACTTGTAATTACAGTAATAATTTTAATAATTTTAGCAGGAGTAACAATAGCTGGGTTAACAGGTGAAAAAGGATTAATAAAAGAAGCAAAAACAGCAAAGGAATTAACAGAACTTGCAGGATTAGAAGAACAAATAGACCTAGCAATAATAAAAGCAGAACAAAAACATAGAAATCCAACAATAGACGATGTAATAACAGAATTGATAAATAACAAAGTAATAAGTGATGAAAGTCGAGTAAATAAAGAAACTGGAGCAGTGCATACAGATGTTGGATATTTGATAGAAGGAAAATTAGATGACTATATTGGAAAAACTTCAACAGGAGATGGAAATACAACAGGAAATAATACGACAAGTGGAAATACTACAGGAAATGAAAATACAGAAGGTGGAACAACAGAAGAACAACCAAAAACATTACCTTCAACAGCAGATACTAAACCATTTTTACCAACAGGAGCAACGGTTTTAGAAAATGATATAGACAAAGGAATAGTAATAAGGGATAGTGACGAAAACGAATGGGTATGGATAGAAGTACCAAAATCAATTTATAATACAACAACTACAAAAGCAGATTATGCAGCAATAGAAACAGCGATGAAAACCTATGCAAATGATTATATACATAGCCAATATGCAGACCAATATTCAAAAGCTCATGGTTTTGCAAGCACAACAGAATATAATAATTGGAAAAATAGTATGTTAGAAAGTGTATTTACAAATGGTGGATTTTATATTGGAAGATATGAAATGGGAACAGAAACACCAATATTTGCATATTCAGCAGATTTAAAAACACCAGTAATAAAGCAAGATATGTATCCATATAATTTTGTAACATGTGCACAAGCACAAACATTATCGCAACAACTATCAACAGCAGGAAAACAAGCAAGTCTGATGTTTGGAATACAATGGGATTTAGTAATGAAGTTTATAGAAGAAAAAGGTGGAAAAACACAGGAAGAATTAAAGACAAATTCGAAGGAATGGGGAAATTATAGAGATATATCTTTTGATGTAAATAGAGGACTATATACAACAGCACCAAGTACATCTGGTTCATGGAACAGTGCAAGTAATTATTCAAAACCAGCTTCAGAGGTATTATTAACAACAGGTACAACAACAAGAAATAGTACATTAAATATATATGATTTAGCAGGAAATGTATGGGAATGGACTTTGGAAAAAAGAGTTTCAGGTATAACAGGTACAGAGGAACACTGTTCATATCGAGGTGGTTCGTGCTGGGCAGCACATTATGCTACCAATTCTCGACTTTTTGGTAACTACACCCTTGATAATAGGTACTATATTGGCTCACGCCCAGCTTTATGGTAGAACTGAAAGAAGCTGTGTGAATTTTTGACCACGAAATTTTATCATGGCTCTTTTTTATTAAAAAAATATGATA
>CATLUC010000128.1 GCA_950059165.1 uncultured Clostridium sp. | reverse complement strand
CACAATTTTACTTACGTAAAATTGGCACACGAACAAATTCACGGAAAGCCAAAGAAAAAAGTTAAAGTTATGCAAATATTAAGGCTTTCCGATTTATTCTTTGCCAAAATTGCATAGTAATTTTCTGTAGAATGTAGTACATTTCTTACAAATTAGCTAAAGGGTTGCTTTCAACTGCATTACGAACTTGGCTATTGCTAACATGTGTGTAAATTTCAGTAGTAGCAATACTTTCGTGCCCTAAAAGTTCTTGAAGTGCCCTAATATCAACTTGTCCATATTGATACATCAGAGTGGCTGCTGTATGTCTTAACTTGTGAACTGAATATTTTTTAGTATCAAGACCAGCAGCTCTTAATTGATTAGAAACTACATTTTCTACTGTACGGTTACTAATTCTTGTTTTTCGCTCACTTAAGAAAAGAGCTTTATCTGAAAATTTGCTATCATGTTTAACACCTTCTTTAGGTCTAACTTCTAGATAAGTAGCAATTGCTTTCATACAAGCTTTATTTAAATATATAGTTCTTTCTTTATTACCTTTTCCAATTACATTTAATTTACATTCACTAAAATCAATGTCTTGAATATTAATACCAACTAATTCAGAAAGACGCATGCCACAATTTAAGAATAAGGTAATAATTGCATAATCTCTTTCACAATTCCTATTATCTTCATTAGAAGTAATATCTAATAATTTTCTACTATCTTCTAAAGAAAGATATTTAGGCAATCTCTTATCTAATTTAGGAGTTTCCAAATCTTGGGCTGGATTTGTATCAAGTAATTTAGCATTTCTAGTTAAATACTTAAAAAATATTCTAATTGTTGAAACTTTTCTAGCTCTAGTAGTAGCTTTACTATGGTATTCACGTGTTAAATATGAAATAAAAGCATGAATATCATTTAAAGTAATTTTCTTTATAGTATCTATTGTCATATCATTAATAGTAATTGCTTTTAAATCTGTTTCATCTGTCATATGATAATGTAACTTAATAAATCGTAAAAACATAGCTAAATCATAATTATATTCTTTTATACTATTAGAAGACTTATTTAAAATAGTAATAGAATAGTCTAAAAAAGAATTTAAAAACTCTGGGTTATCTTCAGGTTTTATCATTTGAAAATTCCTCCTTATATAATACTACTTAAACTAATAATTATATTACAAATGTTACAATAGCATGGCTGTCTAAATTATCATGTAAAACAAAATCTTTATAACATAAATTATATTCTACATTTTTATCTGTTTTGTTTAACAATATTATAATAACACTTTTATCTAGATTTTTAAAGGCAGATACTGAAATTTCTTCAGAAAATTTATGATAAAATATTCGTCTGCTACCAGGTTTAATATATCTAGCAAAATGAGAAATATAATAGAAAGTTGGTGTTTTAATGTAATTAGTATTTTTCTTATCCATCATAATAGGGCTATTACAATAATTTTTGGTATGGTTTGGTCCACCGTTTATAATTTAGAACAATATTCCAATCAATAAAGGCATTTACACCATGATTAAAATCTTCTATTATTTCATTTGCATACATTTCACAATTAAAAAGTTCATCTTGTGGCTTGAAATGAGAGTAACCTGTACACCCTTCAGTATGTAATAAAAGGTGTTTTGGAAATAAATCACGTAACTTACTAAGACTTTCAAAATGTCCACCAGTATACCAATGGAAAGCAATACCACTAGCATAATCTAAGCAATTATTATCAATTAAGGTTTCTATACCTCTTTCTAAAACAATATCTTTATTATGGTCCCATATAAGAAATTTAGTTTTTAAACCATGCTCTTTAAAAGTAGGAAATAGGTAATTCTTTAGCAGGTCTGCTTCTTCTGTTGCTGAATACAAACAAGACTCCCATAGTTGTTTAGCATTTGGTTCATTCTGAATTGTCATATATGAAATAGGTATACCATAACTTTTATAACTTTGAACATATTTAACTAAATAATTAGCCCATAGTTTTTTATATTTAGATAATAATTTACCACCCATAACCAAACTATTATTATCCTTCATAAACTTAGGAGGTGACCATGGAGAAGAAATAATTTGTAGACCCATATTTCGATTTTGAACAGTTTTAATAATTGGGATGACATATTTTAAGTCATTGTTAATATTAAAGTCAGATAAATCATTCTTGTACGAATAAGAGTAACTATTTAATGAAAAGTCACAACTACCAATAGAAATTCTAGCAAATTGATAATTCAATTTATCTTTGGAGAAATATTCATCTAAAATTTCATCAGAAAGCTCTTTTCTTATTGTACTTAAAACATAACAGGCACTTTGTGTTAATGCTCCTCCAAAACCTAATATTTCTTGAAAGGTAATATCAGGATTAACTCGTATAATTTGGTTTTCTATTCTTCTACTATTTGGCATAAATTTAACTTTAGAAGAATGAAGTCGCAAATTTCTTTTTAAATTGGTTTCTATTTTTTTAATTTCCATATTTGTATTTTATTCAATTTATGTTATACTATGCATATGTTATAGCTTAAGTGAAAATATAGTGATTGTTTAGACTAATTGTTTGTTTTCCTAAGTTGTAAAATGAATAAATTTATAAAAAGGAAAGTGATTTTAATTGTTACAAAAAAAAGGGAAGAGGAGTAAAACAAAACAAGAAGAGGAAGACTATGTGCCAAAAGCCTTTAAGAAAAATAGAAAAAAAGAAGAAATAGAAACTAAAAAAAGTGATATGAAAAATAATAAGAAGAAAAGCAAAAAGAAAAAGCCAAAAAGGAAATTAAAAAAGTTTTTATTAATTACCTTTATTATAGTTATTATCATTGTTGGAATTAATTTGGGAATTTCAGCTAATCGTTGGAAGCAACTTGCTAAAGAAATGTTTGCAAATGAAAATTCTATTGTTGTTGACATATATGGTAACAAAATTGCAACTATAGGTTGTGAGAGAAAGAATTTAATAGTGCAAGCCAATAACATTCCAAAGAACTTAAAAAATGCATATGTTGCAATTGAAGATGAACGATTTTATTCACATGGAGGCATTGATATAAAAAGAACTGGTGGTGCTATTATATCTTACATAACTCATTTTGGTAAATCCTCTTATGGTGGAAGTACTATTACACAACAATTAGTTAAAAATTTAACAGGTGATACAACAGATAGCATTACAAGGAAAGTAAAAGAATGGTGGAAAGCATGGCAATTGGAAACTTGTCTTTCTAAGGATGAAATATTAGAAGAATATCTAAATTTAATTTATGTTGGACCTAATATGTATGGTATAGAAACTGCTAGCCAATATTATTTTAATAAGTCTGTTGTAGATTTAAGCTTAGAAGAATGTGCCTATTTAGCAGGAATTAATCATTCTCCTAATTCTTATAATCCTTTTGAAAATAAAGAAAATACTGAAAAAATCAATAAAAGAACAAAAACAGTTCTTAGCAAAATGCTAGAGCTAAACTACATTGATGAAGAAAGCTATAATAATGCCATAGCTAACATTGATAAGGGACTAAATTTTAAAAAAGGAGAAGTAAAGTCTGAAGAGGCCATATATTCTTATCATACAGATGCTTTAATATTAGAAATAATAAAAGATATTAGTAAAAAATATAACATATCTGAAAGTTTTGCTGAAAATTATATAAATATGGCTGGATTAACTATATATAGCACACAAGATACCAAAGTACAAGAAAAAACAGAGGCAGAATTTGAAAAATCAAAATATAGAATACCATCTAAAAATAATAATGAAGATTTTTCACAGTCTGCAATGGTTATTATAGACCACAAAACAGGCTATGTTGTAGGTTGTACAGGAGGACTAGGCAAAAAAACAAAAGCAAGGCCACTAAATAGGGCAACGCAAAGTATTCGTCAAACAGGTTCATCAATAAAGCCACTGTCAGTATTAATACCTGCAATTGACAAAAAAATAATTACATCAGCTTCAATTTATGATGATACTGAAAGGGACTTTGCAGATGGATATCATCCAACAGATTATAATCATGCATTAGGTAAAATAACTGTAAGAAGAGCAGTAGAATCATCTCAAAATATACCATTTGTAGAAATAATGGAGCAATTAAAACCCAAAACTGCTATTCAATATTTAGAAAAAATGGGAATTACAACACTTACACAAAAAGATGAAACCTTAGTTTTATCTTTAGGAGGTCTGCAACAAGGAATTAGTCCATTAGAAATGGCAGCAGCATATAGTACAATTGCAAA
>CATLUC010000127.1 GCA_950059165.1 uncultured Clostridium sp. | reverse complement strand
AATGGTTATATATAAAAAAAGTAAATAAATTTTATTCGATTTTTGAAAGAGAAAAAAATAATGTTACTATGAAATCAAATAATAAAATATCTGGACTAGCAAATATAGATGAAAGAACTTTATTCTTAAACATATATAGCAAGATAGATAAAGATAACGAAGATTTTAATAATGTTTATGAATGGTTTGTAAATGCTAATTACTTAGATTTAGGAAATCCAAGATTTGAAGATTTCATTAATAATAGAATTTCACTGAAAATACTAAGTGATGAAAAATACAAAAAAGAATTATTAAGATTTATAAAAACCTTTGATTCTGGAATAGAAGGAATTAAAACAACACTAGATTCCATAGAAGAAGTACAGAACAACAATAGAGTAGTAAAAGTAGAATTAATCCATAGAGGAGAAGATAATAAATTAAAAGCATTACCACTAGACTTAGAATCAAATGGTACTAGAAAAATGTTCCACTTATTTGATTTCTTTATGGATGCACTAAAAAATGGAATGGTACTATTTATAGATGAACTAGATGCAAAATTACATCCATTACTAACAAGATATATTATTAATCTATTTCATAATAGTGAAACAAATATTGGTAATGGACAGCTAATTTATTCTACACATGATACAGTAAACTTAAATAAATATACATTTAGAAGAGATGAAATATGGTTTACTGAGAAAAATAGAGATGGAGTATCAGAAATTTATGCCTTATCAGATTATATATTAGAAGATGATGAAGATAGTAAAAGTAAAACAGGTAAAAAAGTTAGAAATGATGCAACATACAATAAAGACTATTTAACTGGAAGATATGGTGCTATTCCAGTATTAGAAGAATTTGAGATAAACTATGAGAAATAATAATATTTCAAGAAGAGATAAATTAAAAAGTAAAAGGCGAGCACCAGCCAATTACTTAATTGTATGTGAAGGAAAGAAAACAGAGCCTAATTATTTTAATGGACTAAAGAAACAAATCAATGAGAGATATGGCAACAAAGTAGATGTTTTAATTCCTAATATTGAAGTAAAAGGAACAGGAAGAAATACCTCAGATTTAGTAAAATACACTCAAAAATTTGTAAACTATGCAAGTAAAGTATATGGACAAGTTTGGGTAGTGTTTGATAAAGATGATTATAGTGATGAACAATTTAACCAAGCGATAGCAAATTGTGATTATAATGCTTGTTGGTCAAATCCTAATTTTGAACTTTGGTTATTAGCACATTTAAAAGAAGTAACTAAATATATTTCTAAAGATGATGTTTTAGATGAACTTAACAAAGAATTTCAAAAGAATGGATTAGGTACTTATAGTAAAAGTGATCCTAACATCTTTGAAAAAGTTACAAAAGATGGAAGGCTACATATTGCAATAGAAAATTGCAAACAAATGGAGGAACTAAATAAAAATGGACAAGCATCAGAAAGAAATCCAATGACAAAGGTTTATAAGATAGTTGATGGATTGAAAGAATATTTAGAATAAGTATGTAGAAGAAAAAATGGATAATAGTAAAATATTATAAAACAAAGATATATAACTTAAAAAATTAACCAAAAACTGTTGACATTTTAACCTATTTAGGTTAAAATAATAAAAGAAGGAGGGATTTATATGTTGAGTGAGTTTGGAAAGTTTTCTAGAAAACTTAGAATAGAAAGAAATGAATTATTAATTGATATGGCTCAAAAATTAGATGTAAAACCTTCATTTTTATCTGCCGTTGAGGTGGGAAAAAAAGGAATTCCAAATAATTGGGAGGAAAAGATTATTGAAAAATATGAATTAAAGGAGGAACAAATAAGAGAATTGAAAGAAGCAATCGATAGATCTGCTAAGGTATTAAAAGTCGATTTAACAGACAGAGATATTAAAGATAAGGATTTATTATTTGCTTTTGCAAGAAAATTAGATGTTCTTGATACTAAAGATAAGGAATCAATATTTGACATATTGAACAGAAAGAACAATAAACAATAGGAGGTAAATATGAACTCTTACAAAGCAATACCGTTATCCAGAAAAAACATAAGAAAAATAGCAAGATTAATTAGAGAAAGTATCGGAATTTCAGATACAGAAGCTTTTCCTGTTATACCATTTTTGGAAAGAGCTTTAGATAAGTTTGATTACAATTATGATATTTGCGAAGAAGAAGAATTAAGAGATAATTATGCATTAACTATTCCAAGTAAAAAAATATTGAAAATTCGTGAAGATGTATATTTAAGAGCAATGAATAATGTGCCAAGAGATTTGTTTACTATTTCCCATGAATTTGGACATGCATTTTTACACGATAACGATACAATAGCTCTAGCTAGAGGCGAAGAAAGAATAAAAGCATACGAAGATCCAGAATGGCAAGCAAATACATTTGCAGCAGAATTGATGGCTCCTTCAGATGCTGTTATAGGTATGAGTATAGAAGAAATTATGAGAAATTATAACTGCTCTAAACAAGTAGCAGAAATTCAATCTCGTAATTCTTATATATAAAAAAGATACCAAACATCAAAAAGTTTGGTAACTATTGATAGCTAAATTGCCGTTTAGCTATAAGAAAAAGCCATATGCACTACATATAGTTTTCTAATCCTAAAAAAATTATATCATATGGTAATTTCTTTTGCAATAGTTATAACAAAAAAAGGAGGAATTACATATGACAAGTAATAGGAAAGGTTATTATATTTTTGTAAAATCGTATAAACATCCTAAAACAGGAAAGTTGATGATTGCATCTGAGTATGGCAAAAAAGCTTTTCGTTTATGGATAAGTAAATAAATTTTAATTAATATAGGATTATTTAGTAGTGAGATAATCCTCTCAATTATAAAATGAGAGGAGGAATATAAAGATGGCAAATAAAATTAGAACTTCTAAAAATGTTGCTAGAAAAGCTAGTTCTCAATTAAGAAGCAAAAATACCAGCAAAATACAGAAATCTGTTGCTGGAAGTGCACTGAGAAATAGAGCAAAAAAATAGATAAACTAAAAGGCAAGAATTAATCTTGCCTTTTTAATGTCCTATATGTTAAAAGTATATAAAATAGCGAATTTTTCATTTTTATTAAATTACAAGACTCTGTCAAACTATTCTCATCATCAAAAGGTCCTAATTGCTATTACAAATTAAGAATTCAAAAAAAGGGCTGACAAATTAATTTGAGCACGTTATACTACAGGTAAATTATAAATATGGAGGTAGTAAATATGTGCGAAAATGAAAAGGGAGTATTAGAGAATTTATTTGAAAGTAGAGAAGAAAATCTATGTGCATTAACAGAAATGGATAGGAAAAAAATAAAAAGACTAACAAGAAATAATGATAGTTATGATAAGTTATTTGCAATAATAAAAGATTTATCAAACAATTCGGAAAAATTAGAAGAAGTTAGAAATAGCCTAGATAGTTACATAGATAAAATTAACATCATAGGAGCTTATAAAAATGAAAAGTTTTACAAAATACGGATTCTCAGATGCAATAAACTTAATTTTAGAATGTAAAAAATTTCCAAATAGGTCTTGACAAATAAAATAAAGCATTATAAAATATGGATGTAAATGTAATATGACTTTGGTATTACATATAGATTGTTACGTTCAAAAGTTGTTGTATAAAAAGTAAACCAAAAATGTGGCAAATCCTTATGCTACAAGACATTCTGGAAATAAAAATATTAATAAATTTTGTATAAATAGAAACATCTAATAATGTAAAAACATTATTGGGTGTTCTTTTTTTGTGCTTTTTTAAGATATGAATATTTACTAATATACTTACTATAAGTGTCATACCAAGTCATTTTATCTAATATTCTGTATTAGAATACTTTAACAAAAAATATAGGAGTTGATGCCAATGTGAAGAAAGATAAACAAATTATAAAAGTAGATAAATTAGAATTTAATACATATTGTATTTTTACAGAAGAAAAACAAGATGTGAAAGAAACAGTAGGGCTAATTTTTAAAGATTATATTGAAAAATTAAAAACGGATAAAAGGTAACCTTTACGAAAATGAAATAATATTTGCAAATTGAAACAGAGCACGTTAAAATAGTACTTGTAGATGATTACGGATAGGAGGGTAGATGTTAGACTTAACTAGTCGAAACTTCAAAGTACGGTATATATATACGACTATCTCGTGAAGATGGCGACAAACAAGAAAGTGAAAGTATCGGTAATCAAAGAAATATTTTGCAAAGATATGTAAAAGAGAATGATCTAGAGCTTATCAAAGAATATGTTGATGATGGTATCTCTGGAACTACATTTGA
>CATLUC010000126.1:1513-4355 GCA_950059165.1 uncultured Clostridium sp. | reverse complement strand
CCAAGACAAGCTTGAACTCTTACCATAAAATTATTTAAGAAGTTCTAATCTTATTTTGGTCGCATTCGTAAATTTTTTAAATTATATAATACTGATTTTTCGTTGAGAATTTCTCAAATTATTAAACAAGTAAGGTTTTTTACTTAATTATAATATGTTGTTTTTCTAGTTTCTTCTTTTACCTGTTTATCTAATTCTAAAATTTCTTCTACTGTGTTTAATTCTTTTGGATAACCTTTTTGTAGCATTTTTTCAATTCCTTTTGGAATTTTTGTATAAGTTATTTTTTTATTTAGAAAAGCATCTACTAAAACCTCATTTGCTGCATTTAATGCTACTTGATAGCTATGACCTTTTTTTATTGCTTCAAAAGCTAATCTTAGGCAATCAAATTTCTCCAAATTTGGTTCTTCAAAAACCAAATCTCTAATTTGAAATAAATCGATTTTTTCTATATTATTTACTAATCTATCAGGATAATTTAAAGCATATGCAATTGGTATTTGCATTGATTTTGGTCCTAAATTTGCCATAATTGTTCCATCTTGAAACTGTACCATAGAATGCACAATACTTTTTCTATGTACAACAACTTGAATTTGGCTTGGGTCTACATCAAACAGCCACTTTGCTTCAATTACTTCAAAGCCTTTATTCATCATTGTTGAAGAATCTATTGTAACTTTTGGTCCCATTTTCCAAGTAGGGTGATTTAAAGCTTGTTCTACTGTTATATCATCTGTTATTTCTTTATCAAAAAAGGGACCTCCGAGAAGCTGTTAGCAATATTTTATCTATTTTATCTTGCTTTTCTCCTTGCAAACATTGCATAATAGCACTATGTTCACTATCTACTGTTAATAAAGTTGCATTATGTTTTTTGGCTGTATCCATAATTAACTTTCCACCAGCAACCAAAACCTCTTTATTTGCTAATGCTACTGTTTTCCCATTTTTTATCATATTATATGTTGGTTTTAAACCTGCTATTCCCACTAAAGCAGATACAGATATATCAAAATCTGTTAATTGTGATATATCTTCCATTCCCTCTTCTCCATAATACACATGTAGTTCAGGATATTCCTCTTTTATTTGATTCGCATTTTCTTTATCAATAATATACACATTTTTAGGTTTAAACTCTTGAATTTGCTCTTTTAATTTGTTTAAGTTTTTTCCGTGCAACTAATGTTACTACTTGAAATGTCTCAGGGTTTTCTCTAACTACATTTAATGTACTTTCTCCAATAGAACCTGTTGAACCAAAAATTGCAATTTTTTTCATAATATCCCTCTTCCTATACTTATTATTCACAGCTAAATTTCATCTACAAAATTAACTATTGTTTCTCCTACTCCACTATCAATTTTAATAGTAGTTTTACCATTTCCAATTGTTTGGCTTCCGTGATATTCTTTGATTATTTATCACAAAATTTCCAATTCCAGTTTCTGCATCAATTTTGTAATCTGTTTGTGAACCAATTAAGTTTAATTCCATTTTGCCAATACCACATGCGATTTTCGAATTTTCTAAAATTTTGCTATTTACTTCTAATTTGCCAATTCCACCATCTAATTTTAATTCTCCAATACTTCCATCTGCAATAATTGCTTCTCCAGCTCCTGCTTTTATATTTGCATTATTAGCAATTAAATCATCTATTCTATATCTTCCTACTCCCATTTCTAATTTTATTGTATTTGCCTTTAAGTATTCAATATTTGTATCATTCATTCCTGTTTCAATATTCATTTGTTCAAATGTTATTGTTTCAGGGATATATATAGTAATTTTAGGATGTTCTTTTTCTATATTCCAAAAACCTCTAATTATTTTTTTATCTTTTATTTTTAATTCGTTTCCATCTACTCGACATTCAAATTCATCTGAAACGTTGGAAACATCTACTTTTAATCTATCTCCCTTTTTTATATCTAATTCACATATTTTTAAGTCAATGTCTAAATTATTAATATTAGAATATTCTTGCTCCCATTTAGTAATTACAACATCTTCTTTTCTATCTTCATTAAACATTTCTATTCCAGCTGTTATTCCAAAAATGGCTGTAATACTAAAAATAACAATTCCTATAATTGTTAAACATAAATAAATTCCAAATACAATTGCTCCATATTTAATTACTTTTTGTAAAGATGTCATTTTATTTCTACACCTCCAAATAAGGCTGTTCCATTAATGTAAAGTGTTGGTAAGTTTTCATTATATTCTACTCTTGTTTTATTGCTAACTCCACCAAAAATTGGTGTTGATTTTACTTTTATATTAACTCCTGTTGGAACAAATATTTCTATTCCTCCAAATATTGCATTTGCATTTATTATTTGGTCTTTTTTTATAATAGCTTTTGAAAGGTCTAATTCAACACCTCCAAATACTGCATCTAAATTTGCTCCATTAAATTCTTGTCCTGCAAAATTACTTTTTTGTTCACCAAAGGTAGCACAAAATTCTTCAAATTCACCTTTGTTTGTATTTAATTTTCTTATTTTCTCTCCAACTTTTTTGTCTATTGTGTCTTTAAAAATTATACTAATTCCTACCATAACTAAAATAAATGGGAATATTAATTTTCCAATAATTTTAAATGATAAAATATTTTGTGCACATAATAATAATGCAATTCCTATTGTTAACCATATAAAACTCCACATTTTACTATTTCCTTTAATTAGTTCAATAAGGCTTGGTATTATAATAAATAGAGTCCACCAACCTTTAAAGAAAATGTTAATAGATGTTAGACCTAAAGCATTTAGTCCAAAAATTAGACCTATTACAATTAAAACAATTCCCCATAATACATTTCCAAAT
>CATLUC010000126.1:0-1503 GCA_950059165.1 uncultured Clostridium sp. | reverse complement strand
TTTCTTCCTTTCTTTGCTATACTTTTATAAAATTTATAAGTAACTATTTGTATGTAAACTATTTAAAATAAAATTTCTTCTATTTTGTTAAATGTAGCATCTTCTTTTGTTAATACAATATCAAAAGCTTCTTTATATTTTTTTAAGTTAGTTTCTTCTTCAAATTCTAAAATTCCAATTTTTAAAGTTGTGTCCCATTTAGATGGTTCTACCATGTTTTGGTCTTCTATTAAGTCCCCTATTAGAATTTTATATGTTTTGTCTTTTATTGTGTCTAAAATTTTTTTATTTATCTTTTTTTCCATGGTTTTATTTAAACTATGTACTATTTTAGAATTATCAAATTTTTTAACTTTTCCATCTTCATCAAATTCGATGAAATTGCTGATAATGTATATATTGTCAAAATAGCAGTTTGTGTCTTTCAAAAAGTGTTTAATCACATTTCCAATTCCAGCAGATAAAATTATAACTGGTATTTTTTCTTTTGCTAATTTTCCGTAAAATTTCTTTAGCTCCTTTTCGATATATTAACCCACCTGTTTTTACAGATTTTATTAATTTTTCTTTTGTTAATTCATATTTATAATATAAATCCATACATTGTGTATACCATGTATTCATGGCTTCTTCTTTTTCATTTCTTGGTATTTTATAATCAATTTCAATTGGTCTGTATTTTTGGTATGCTTCATTTATTTCTTTTTCGAATTTTTTTCCTAATAAATGACCACTAACACTCCAAGAATCATTACTTTCTTTTGTTGTTATGGTTCTGTCAAAGTCAATTACTATATATGTATTGTCTTTATTTAGTTTTAAGATTTCTAATTTGTGGCTATTTATGTATTTCATTTTTCCATTTTTCCTTAAATAATTTATTTCTATTGGCATTTTACTATAAATATGATTAAATTACAAGGAAAAAGTTTAATTTATTTGATATTGTGTTTACGTTTTTTCTATATAATAGAGGATATCCTAAAATAGAAACCCTCTTATTTAATATTTAGTTTTATATTATTTTTTTATTATTGTTTGACCTCCTGACCACACATCTACACTGCCTGAAGGTATTATCCAATTTGCTCCTATATATATGGTTTTTAATTGAAAACATCCATCAAACATCCAACTCATTTTTGTTGCATTTCTTGTATCAAAGTTTGAAACGTCTATACTAGGTATTTTTTCACATCCTGCAAACATATTTTGCAAATTTGTTACTTTACTTGTATCAAAATTTGATACATTTATTTGTGTTAAATTTGTACATCTATAGAACATTGCATCCATATTTGTTACTTTACTTGTATCAAAACTTGTTACATTTAATTCTGTCAAATTTGTACAACTATTAAACATTGAGGCCATATCTGTTACATTACTTGTATCAAAATTTGATACATTTATTTGTGTTAAATTTGTACATCTATAGAACATTGCATCCATATTTGTTACTTTACTTGTATCAAAACTTGTTACATTTAATTCTGTCAAATT
>CATLUC010000125.1 GCA_950059165.1 uncultured Clostridium sp. | reverse complement strand
AAATTATAGATAAATGCTATAAAGGAGCTTATTTATCTGAATATAGTTTTTGTGAATATACAAACAATAAAGATAAATTTATTAATACCTTTTATTTTTTAGATAATGAAAAAATTACGAGACTTAAATATTTTATAAAAGAGAATTCTAATAAAAAAGCATATATCATTTGTAATACAGAGATGGAAGCAATCTTACGAAAAGAACTACCTGATGCTAATTATTGTGTGATTGATTTGGAACAATATATTGATAAAGAGCAAAAATATTACACTTTTACTAATACATAGATTCTATATGAAAATTGCAAAATGTATTGACAAATTATTCCAAACATGGTATTATGTAACCGTAATACATTTTATGTATTATTTGGAACAGTAAATATTGTTCTAAGCAACTCGTTGAAATTTAAAAGAAAGGAGAACACACTATGAGCAAAATGACACGGACAAATTATTGGAATCCTAGTGTAAACTACCTTGGGAAGAACTCTGCTCAAAATTTTATGAAGTCTGCAAAGGCTAAGTTAATCGGAGCTGGAGTAAAAGTAGTTGCTGCGGACTGCTCTTGTAACTGCTCAAGCGGTTGCTCGGCATGCAGTAGTTCTTGTGGATCATGCACATCTTGCGGTACATCTTGTAGTTAATACATAGATGAACTAAAAATGTGTAGTGTCGACAACACACATTAGTTTCAACAAAGCAGAGGCATCTCTTTCAGAGGTGTCTCTTGCACTAAAAGGAGGATTTGTAATGGCAGAAAGAACAAAATTTAGTATGCAATGGCATATTACAGACAGATGTGACCAACGGTGCAAACATTGTTACATCTACGAAGGAAAAGACAAAAAATGTGGTCTTGAACTTGATTTAGACACATTGAAAGCGATTTTAGAGGACTTTCTTCGGACTTGTGATAAGTTGGAAAGAGATCCTTTTCTTGTAATCACAGGTGGAGATCCATTGCTCTATGAAAGAATTTGGGATTTTCTTGAAATTCTCAAAGAAAAGAAAGTTCATTTTGGGCTTTTAGGAAATCCGTTTCATTTAGATTATGAGGTAGTTAAGAGACTGGAAGATTTAGGTTGTATTAACTTTCAAATGTCATTAGATGGATTAAGGGAGACTCATGATTACATCCGCAAGCCTGGTTCTCTTGATGCAACCTTAGATGCTTTGAAGTATTTTGAGGGAAGCAAAATCAAAACAGCTATCATGACAACTGTTTCTAAGACAAATATTGCAGAAATTCCAGAACTTGTAGACATTATAGTAGAACACAAAGTTAGCAATTTTGGATTTGCAAGATATTGTCCTAATCCTGAAGATTTTGATTTGCTGGTTTCTCCGGAAGAGTATAGAGATTTTCTTGACAAAATGTGGGAAAAATACATGCAGAACCAGGAATGTGATACAAGATTTGCATTAAAAGACCACCTTTGGAAGTTGTATCTTTATGAAAAGGGATTATTTAATCCTGAAGAAGTCAACAATCCTGATAATCTTGTTCTTGATGGATGTCATTGTGGAATTACCCACATTACAACTTTGGCGAATGGAACAGTATATGCCTGTAGAAGAAGTGAAACTCCTGTTGGCAAAGTTCCAAAACAGTCTTTCTACGATATTTTTACCGGCGAAGAAATGGATAAGTACCGTCAGTATGACAAGTTCGAGCATTGCTCTAAATGCGAAATCAAAAATTTTTGTAGGGGTTGTCCTTCGGTGGCAAAATGCCTAACTGGTGACTTTTATTCAAAAGATCCTCAGTGCTGGAAAAAGTTTTGAAAGCACAAAGGGAGAGTGAAAAAATAAATTTTCACTCTCCTGATACTTTTTATAAAAATATATGTTATAATTACTGTTATAATGGAAAGGAATTGATATTAATGGGCGATATACAAAAATATTATGAAAATACGGAAAATGCTTTACCACATCCAATGGTAAAAAAAATTATAGATATGAATATCAATCCTAAATATGCTATTGATTTAGGTTGTGGTGCAGGTAGAGATACAATATATTTAATAAAAAACGGATGGAAAGTATTATCAATAGATAAAGAAAACACAAAGAAAATTATATCTAGTAAGTTAGATAATGAAGAATTAAAAAATTTTAATTTTAAGTGTCAAGATTTTGAAAATATAGAATTGGAGAAAAATAATTTGTTGGTAGCTAACTTTAGTATTCCATTTTGCAATAAATACTATTTCAATGAGTTTTGGAACAAAATATCTAATAGTATTTTAAAAGAACGGATACTTTGTTGGAAACTTTTTTGGATTAAATGACTCTTGGGCAAATATAAAAGAGAAAATGGTATTTTTATCAAAAGAACAAACATTGGAATTATTTAAAAACTCATTTGATATAATAAAATTTAATGAAGTTGAGAAAGATGGAAAGACTGGATTAGGAAAAATGAAACATTGGCATTTATATAATGTTATAGCAAAAAAAATAATATAACTTTAATTTCATAATCATCCATACAACTTACATTTGAAAGTGAGAAAAAATAATACGGAAAATGAATTTTTAGAAAAACTAATTAAAAGTTATAAATTATCTGAAGATGAACACAGAATGATTCCAAATGAACTAAAGAAAAGAGTATTTTTAAATAAAGTTTCTAGATAAAATTGAGAAAATATATCTTGAAATTGTTAATAGTAGGAGCACCAAACATATTAAACCATAAGATTTAGGAAGTGAAAAATACTTAATCCACTTCTTTTTTTTTTGCTATTTTTCTGTATTTCAATACGGTTAAAATCTATATTCCATAACAGTATAATAATTAAGAAAGTAGGCGATGTTATGGGAGCATTTGATAGATTTTATAAAAAAGAGCCATTAATTAGAAAAACAATAGAAATAGATGATAGTTTATATAATCAGCTAGGAGAATTAGCAAAAAATAAATATGATACATCTGTTAATATGCTTATCAATGCTAGTATAGAAGAATTGATAAAAACAGAGAATATAAATTACCAAAAAGAAAGCAAAGAATATGCAGTAAAGCATAGTTTATTAATTAGAGAATCTTTTGTTATTGGATTAGATAACTTAAAAGACAAATACAATATATCAATTTATAAATTGGTAAATATGGCGATAAGAAATGCTTTAAATGAATTAGCTTAAAATAAAAGATAAGCCCTGTCTTAATGAACTTATCTTTATTTTAAATATACGAATAGTTTGTTATATATGTGCTTATATAATAAACTATTTTAATTTTTTGATTTCCAATCCCTTTTTTAATCCTAAATAATATCCTAAGCATATTTCATAATTACTTGTCATTTCAAATGAAGCTATAGCATCATTGAAAACATCTTGTATTTCTTTAGGATATTTAGTAATTTGTTTTTTTGCCTTTTGTAACTTTTTTTCTTCTATATGATATTCTTTAATTTCTGATAGCTTTATAGAGTTTTCAGTCATTAATTTAAAAATTAAATCCATATCATAACAGTTAAACAATTTTTCTTCCATCGTTTAAATCCTTTCTCAATAATTTTTTTCTAACATCTTTTCTATAAAGAATTTTATTGTTCTTGGTGCTTTAGAACTCGAATTTATATAATTGCCAGTAGTTCTAAAAAACAGCAATAGACCCTGTAATATCTCATTATGAAAAATTGGAAAAATCATTTGTGCAGAATATTTGACTGTATCATTCGTAATAAACTTTTTAAGATTATTGTTTAATATTAATGATAATTGATTAGAATAGCCTTTATCTTTCCAATCTTGAATAAGGTCTAATAATTCATTATCTAAAGATTGATTTATATAAACATCATTATAAGAAAATGTATCGGCAAATATGATTTTACTTAAATCTGTCAATAATACATTAGAATTTAATTGTAAGTGGCAATCCTTTAGATAATTAATTAGTGTTTGTGTGATTTGCATATAAATACCTCCTTTCCTTTTTAGGTACTCATATTATATATGATTTAGCTTTGAAAATAAACCGTTTGCTATACATATTTGTATATTGATATGAAGTATTATTTGAAAATCCATTTTTATATAATTTATTATACAAACTTACATAGTTGGAGGTATAAAATGAAAGCAATTGATAGATTATATAAAAAAGATAAAAATATTACGAGAAGTGTTCATATTGATGAAGATTTATATTCGAAAATACAATATTTATCTGAAAATGTATTTGATGCTTCAGTTAGTAGAATTATAAATGTCTGTATAGAGAATAGTTTATTGAAAAATAAGAGTATTTCTTTTTATAAAAAGCCCGATGGTATAGATTCAATTTATCGTTCTATTGTACTTAGGAAATCTTTCTATGATGAATTAATAAAGATAAAAGGTAAAACAGGTATTTCTTTTAGCAGATTACTTAATAGTTGTATGAAAGAATTTTTAGATG
>CATLUC010000124.1 GCA_950059165.1 uncultured Clostridium sp. | reverse complement strand
ATTTAATAAAAATAATAAATTGTTATTGATATTCTATATTTATTATACTATAATACTAATATAATTACAATACTTTCTTCGAAACTAATTGCTAAAAGTTGTAGAATGAAAATTTACTAAATTTTGAGAAAAGTTTGTAATAACAATGTGTTTAAGATTTTAAGCAGACTATTAACAACACAGTAAAGTAATTTGATTTGTATATTTTGTTTTTATTTGTAGGTGTGAAATTGTAGTTTGTTGGAATAGAGAATCTAAAAAAGAAAGAGGGTGAGAAAAATAAAATACAAGTTAGACAGCAAAGGAACAAAAGAGAAAATAATTGAATTATTCTTTATAAAACATTTAAAACCAGTTGATATAGCAAAGAAATTAAAAATTAGTATGCCATATATAACAAAGATAATTCAAAAAGATTCAAGATATATTCAAGAAAAAGAAACTAGAAGGCAGGAAAATAAAGAAAAGAGTAAAACTCAAAAACGAATATATGCACAAAACAGAAGAAAAAAGGAAAAAGAGGAAAAGCAAGAATATCAAAAACTATTAGTACAGATAAATAGAGATAATGAATATTTATCTACTAAAAAGAAAGAAAATGATTTACAATTTGTAAACTACAATAGAAGTGCTTATGAATATGACAAAAATAGTAGTGATTTAGTATTAAAAGATAATATAAATGTAGGGTATGCAGTTCCTAAAAGAGTTAGCAATATTGTAAATCCAAATATGATAAAGAGTAATAAAATATATGTTTAAGTTGTATGCTTTGAAACAATCAAGGTGTATTTTTTTACTCTAAATTAGAAAGAGGTATAAAAAATGATTTTATTAATCAAGAATTTTGGAAAATATGTTGAATAGCAATAGGTTAATAAATTTATATAACTGAATTAATAACCATAAATAGCTATTCACAGGAAAGGAATAGGTATTTTATGAAACAAGAATATAAAATAAAAGAAGTATTTGATGAAAATGCTAAAACAATACAAGAAAAATTACAAGAGACATTTATAAATTATTTAATTGAAAAAGTTAATAATAAATAGTTGCATAGGCTAGTTTGTATGTATTTTTACATATAAATTAGCCTAAATTTGTAAATATGAGTTGAAAAAATTTTATATAAATTGTATAATTCAGTTATAAATTGGATAGGAGGAAACCTATTGTTATTAGAAAGAGAGGTTTGAATGATAACAATAGTAAATCCTGAAAAGTATATTGCAGGATTATATGAAAGATTATCCAATGAAAATATTGAAGTTGCAAGTGGCGAAGTAGTTGTTTCAAACGAAGATGAATTAGAAAGTGGAAGTATCAGTACACAAAAGATTTTTAATGAAAACTTTTGTAAAGAAAGAAATATTCGTATATATAACCACTATACTGATGATGAAGTGTCAGGAGCAACCTTTGACAGACCAGACTTCAATAAAATGATTAAGGACATGGAAAATAAAAAAATAAATATGGTAATTGTAAAAGATTTATCTAGGTTTGGGAGATTATCAAGTCAAATATCATATTATTTGGAAGAATACTTTATTGAAAAAGGTGTAAGGTTTATAGCTGTAAATGATGATATTGATACAGGAAATGCAGAGTCATCAGAAGAAATAACACAATTCAAAGCATTTTTTAATGAGTGGTTTTTACGAGATACTTCAAAGAAAATAAGAAATGGTAAAAAGACAAGAGCAAAAGAAGGAAAAGTAATGACTACTTATGCCACTTATGGTTATAAGAAAGACCCGTTAGACCATAATCATTATGTACCTGATCCAGATACAGCACCAATAGTTAGAAGAATATTTATGATGGCTAGAAATGGAAAGACACCAACAGATATAGGAAAAATTCTAACTGATGAAAGAGTTTTAGTTCCATCAGAAATATGTCGGGAATAATCATACAAGAAAGAACGGAATAAAACGAGGGTGGAATAGAAACACTGTAAAAAGAATATTACAAAATGTAACTTATCTTGGTTATGTATCAAATGGAAATGTAAAGAAAATCAATTACAAGAGTAAAAAAGTAATGATAATGCCTATGGAAGAAAGAATAATTGTAAAAGGTAAACATACACCATTAGTTGATGAAGAAACATTCAATATAGTACAAGATATGATAAAAAGTAGAACTGGTGTAAGGAAAAAGTCTTATGATTGGTTATTAAAAGGCTTATTAACTTGCAAAGAATGTGGTAAGAAATTAAGTATTGTACCACAAAAGAAAAAGAGTAAAACTACTTTTTATGTGAGATGTAATACTTATGCTTGTAATACTCATTTACATTTATGTACTCCACATAGTAATAATTTGGAAAAATTGACAAATTATGTACTAGAACAAGTGAAAACGAGGTGTAAAGAGTTTTTAGATGAAAATAAGTATATGAATGTTGCTAATTCTTCCAAAGACAAAATACTAAAAGATAGGTTTAATTTCAAGAATGAAATTCTAGTTTTAGAAAAGAAATTAAAAGATATTGATAAGATTATAGACAAACTATATGAAGATAAATGCAAAGGTTTATTTGAAGATGAAGATTTTACAAGAATTTACTCGAAACAAACTGAAATGAGAAAAGATATTGCCGAAAGAATTAAATGTTTGCAAAAGAAAATAGAAAATGAAGATTCTTCAATAGATATAAATAAACTTGTAAAGGATTTTGTAGAGTTGAAAGAAATTACAAGAACAATGATAGTTTCTTTAATAGATAGAATAGAAGTGTCAGAAGACAAAGAGATTACCATATATTATAAATTTAATATTTTAAATATGAGAAAATTAAATGATGATGAAGAACTAATAAATGTTGGCTAGAAAAAAAGTCGTCATAATAGAATATGATAACAATAATAATATTACTAATCTTAGCAGGAATAACAATAGTAATGCTAACAGGAGAAAAGGGTATCTTAAAAAAATCAAAAATTGCAAAAGAGGAGAATAATAAACAAACAGCAACAGAAATAATAAATTTAAAAATAACCAATGCTCAAATTGAAAATTATTCACAAAAGCAACAAATGCCCACATTAAAAGAATTATCTTTGGCACTTAAAAAAGATGAAGAAATAGAATATATAACTGAAAGTAGCAAAGTTGCAAGTGTAGAGTATAGTGTAAATAGTGATAGTCCGAGTGAAATTTATACTAAATTGAAAGAATATCCATATGAATTTGAAATAAACGGTTTATTACAATTAACCTCTATTGATGGAATAAAAGTTTCTACAAATAATACTAATAACGATAATAATGCTGAAATAGAAGAACTAAAAGAAAAGGTTTCAAAATTAGAAACAATGGTAATAGCACTGCAAAATAACACTAAAAAGTCAAAACTTATTGAATCAGCATGGAGAGAAACAACAGATATTATACCAGCAGCTGAATGGGTAGTGATAGACAAAGTGTCACTTGCAGGAAACGGAACAGGAAAAGCAATTATTTCATATTCGGCATCAACTAGAACTAATACAACAGAAGTATTTCAGATAGATATTAACAAAAATGATACTATGTTAATAGGTATGGATGGAGAATACAGTAACCAATTAACACATTGGAAAAGAGGTTCTATATCATCTACAATATCATATGATGAAAATACTACTATATCATTTAGAGTAAATTCAAGGCAAAGTTCAAAAGTTGCTTATGTATATTCTATTTTATTGTTATCAGATTAAAAATATATTATACACAAATTTGACATAGAACAAATTTATGAAAAGCTAAAGAAATAATATAAGCTTTTCCGATTTGTTCTATTTTTGTGAAAAAAAACGTCCCCAATGGCACATAATAAAATTTTTTAATATAGGGAAGAACACTTGACATCGAGCAACACATAATATATCATGTATGTAGTAAAATAGTTCTAGTAGAATAAAGAAAACAATATTCGGAAAAACTAATGAAGAAACTAGGAGGAAAAAATATGGTAAAAAATGTGAAAGGTATAACTTTAATTGCACTAATTATAACTATAATAATTTTACTAATATTAGCAGGAATTTCAATTGCGACTTTAACTGGAGAAAATGGGATTTTAACAAAGGCACTAATAGCAAAAGATGCAACAAAAATAGCAGATTACACAGAAAGAATTAATTTAATTGTAGCAGAGGAAATAGCCGAAAGATTAGAAAAACCAAAAGAAGAATTACTAATAAAAAGCCTAAAAGACGAGATAAGTAAACAAGACTGGTTACAAGAAGTTTTTATGACAGATGACAATGGAACAGAAAAAACTAATCCAGAAGAGGGAACACATTTAATAGTTGAAACAAAAGATGGGTATGAATTAATTGTAGAAGTAGACAATGTAGGATTAGTTGCAAAAGTTGTGGAAACAGGAAAAGCAAGTAAAGAAAAATATGAAATAACATATATAGAAGATGGGCAAAAAGAAAAAGTAGAAGTAAGAAAA
>CATLUC010000123.1 GCA_950059165.1 uncultured Clostridium sp. | reverse complement strand
GACTTGGTATTCAAAGTTTTGAACCAGTATTAGTAGAAGGAAGAGCAATAAAACTTCACCCATTAGTTTGTGAAGCATTCAATGCAGACTTCGATGGTGACCAAATGGCTGTACACTTACCATTATCACCAGAAGCACAAGCAGAATCAAGATACTTAATGTTATCAACAAATAACTTATTAAAACCACAAGACGGTAAACCAGTTGCAGTACCTAGACTAGACATGATTTTAGGAAGTTATTATCTAACAATGACAATAGATGGACAAAAAGGAGAAGGAAAATACTTCAAAGACCCAGATGAAGCAATAATGGCTTATGAAAATCATGATGTAGGAATACATGCTAAAATATTTGTAAAAATAGAAAAAGAAATAGACGGAGAAATAAAATCTCAGAAAATTCAAACAAGTGTTGGAAGAATAATATTTAACAAAGGAATACCACAAGACTTAGGATTTATAGACAGAAAAAAAGACCCATTCCAATACGAAATCGACTTCCCAGTCATGAAAAAATCAATGGGAACGATTATTGAAAGAGTAATTAGAACACATGGACTTTCAGAATCAGCAGAAGTAATAGACTATATAAAAGCCTTAGGATTTAAATACTCAACATTAGCAGGAATCACATTCTCAATGGATGATGTACAAGTGCCAGCAGCTAAGAAAGACTTACTAAGGGAATCAGACCAAAAAGTTGAAACAATCAGAAAACAATATGCAAGAGGGTTAATTACAGACGAAGAAAGATATAATGCTGTTATCAATGTATGGGAAAACACAACAAAACAAGTAAGTACAGCAATGGAAGAAAACTTTGAAGAACTAAACCCAATATATATGATGGTTAAATCAGGAGCCCGTGGTAACATGAACCAATTAAGACAAATTGCTGGTATTCGTGGACTTATGGCAAGTACAACAGGTAAAGCAGTAGAAATTCCAATTAAATCATCATTTGCAGAAGGATTAGACGCATTAGAATACTTCATTTCAGCCCATGGAGCACGTAAAGGACTTTCAGATACAGCCTTAAGAACAGCTGACTCTGGTTACCTAACAAGAAGATTAGTTGACGTTTCACAAGACATAATAGTAAGAGAAGATGACTGTGGAACTGAAGATGGTATCTTTGTGTATGACATAAAAGATGGAAACCAAATAATTGAAAAAATGCAAGAAAGATTACTTCGGAAGATTTGCAATAGAAGATGTAATAAACCCTACAACAAAAGAACTAATAGTAGACAAAGACACAATGATTACAGAAAACATAGCAGACAAAATAGTAGAAGCAGGAATTGAAAAACTAAAAGTACGTTCAGTACTTCGGATGTCGTTCAAAACAAAAAAAAAAAAAAAAATGTTATGGTATGGGGTTAGCAAGACGTGACCTAGTATCAATTGGAGAAGCAATAGGTATAATTGCAGCTCAATCAATTGGAGAGCCAGGAACACAGTTAACAATGAGAACTATTCACTCTGGGGGAGTTGCAGGTGTAGCAGACATAACACAAGGTCTTCCAAGGGTAGAAGAACTATTCGAAGCTAGAAAACCAAAAGGATTAGCAATCATTTCTGAAATTGATGGTAAAGTAAAAATAAAAGAAACGAAGAAGAAAAAAGAAGTAGTAGTAACATCTAATGACAATTCAAAAACATACACAATACCATTTGGTTCTAAAATGAAAGTAAGAGATGGTGACCTAGTAGAAGCAGGAGAAGCCTTAATAGAAGGTTCAATCAACCCAAGTGAAATCCTAGAAATTAAAGGACCAGAAGGAGTTTACGAATATCTAATATCTGAAGTACAAAAAGTATATAGAAACCAAGGTGTTGACATCAATGACAAACACATCGAAGTAATTGGAAGACAAATGCTTAAAAAAGTTAGAGTAGAAGATAATGCTGACACAGACATGTTCCCAGGTTCATTAATAGATATGTACGAATTTGAAGACAAAAACAAAGAAGTAGAAGCACAAGGAAAACGTCCAGCAACAGGAAAAAGAGTATTATTAGGAATAACAAAAGCATCACTTGCAACAGACAGCTTCCTATCAGCAGCATCTTTCCAAGAAACAACAAGAGTATTAACAGAAGCAGCAGTAAAAGGAAAAACAGATGACTTAGTAGGATTAAAAGAAAACGTTATAATTGGTAAACTAATTCCAGCAGGAACAGGAATGCAAAGATATCAAAACATTCATATCAACACAGAAAATGAGCTAGAAGAAGAAACAAACATAGAAGAAAATATGTAAGGAGATTTTAATGCAAAATACAAGTAGAAAGGTTTTAGACACATTAGTGTCTAGAACCAAAGTATATTTAGCAATTATATTTGTTTTATTAGTTGTAATCTGTATAAAAACAACATATATGATAATACCATCTATATGCATTTTTACAGCAATTATAATATATAGCTATTATACAAATAATAAAAGAAAAAGTGAAATATCAGAAACATTGCAAGACTTAACATTAAAAGTTGATACAGCTGCAAAAACAAGTCTAATAAACTCACCATTTCCACTTGTCATATTAGAAACAGATGGAAACATTGTATGGAGAAGTGCAAGATTTGTTTCTGAATTTGCAAACATTGACATAGGAAGTTACATCAAAGAATGGAGTAGCGATATTAAAGCTGAGATAGAAAGAAGAAAAAATGACAGTAAAGAAAAAAACAATCAAGACATCATAAAACAAATAGAAATTGACAATAAAACCTATCGTATTGTAGGGAAATATGTGAACAGTCGAAAAGGAAAAAAAGAATACATGGTTATCCTGTATTTTATTGATGACACAGAAAATATAAAATTACAAAAAGAATATCAAGATTCTAAAGCATGTGTAGCCATTCTAATGATTGACAATTATGAAGAAACAATGCAAATGCTAGAAAGTGAAGAAAAACCACAAGCTATAGCAGAAATAGACAAAAACATTTATGAATGGTCAGACAGCACAAATGGTGTTTTAATAAAAACAGAAAAAGACAGATACATATATTTCTTTGAACAAAGATATCTAGAAAGTATAAAAGAAGACAAATTCAGTATTTTAGACAAAATAAAAGATATAAATATCAAAGAAAAAGTTCAATTTACTTTAAGTATTGCAATTTCAAACGAAGGAAACACTGACAAAGAAAGATACAAATCAGCCCAAACAGCTATGGACATCGTTCTAGGACGTGGTGGAGACCAAGCAGTAATTAGAGAAAATGAAATATACAAATTCTTTGGTGGAAGAGCACAAGAAGTAGAAAAAAGAAATAAAGTAAAAGCAAGAATTGTAGCAAAAAGCTTAGAAAACCTAATAAAAGAATCAAAAAAAGTTATGATAATGGGACACATAAATCCAGACATGGATTGCATGGGAGCAAGTTTAGGAATATATCGTTTAGCAAAAACACTAGACAAAAATGCATACATTATCATGGATAATAACACAACACCAGCATTAGAAGCATTCAATAAATCTATCCAAAAAGATGCTGAATATGAAGACGTTATAATAAACAAAGAAGTGGCTCTAGAAAATGTAGATGAAGATACATTATTAATAATTGTAGATACCCATAAAATTGGATATGTAGAATCAGAAGAACTATTAGACAAAGTAGGAAAAATAGTAATAATTGACCATCACAGAAGAAGTGCAGACTTTATAGAAAATGCAACACTTACATTCCAAGAAGTATATGCATCATCTGCTTCAGAACTAGTAACAGAACTTTTGCAATATGCAGAAGAAACTATAGAACTAAAAACCATAGAAGCAGAAAGCTTATATGCAGGAATCATGATAGACACTAAAAACTTCACATTTAAAACAGGAGTCAGAACATTTGAAGCAGCAGCATTCTTACGAAAATGTGGAGTAGATATAATACGTGTAAAAAAATGGTTTCAAAGCAACCTAGAAAACTTCAACAAAATAGCAGAAATCGTAGGAAAAGCAGAAATCGTAAACAACTCAATTGCAATCTCAATATATGAAAAAAAATCAAAAGATGTCAATGTAATCTGTGCCAAAGCAGCAGACGAATTACTTACAATAAGTGAAATAACAGCATCATTCGTAATTCGGACAATTAGGAGACAAAATATGCATAAGTGGACGTTCAATTGGTGACATCAATGTCCAAGTAATACTAGAAAAACTAGGTGGTGGAGGACACATAACCTTAGCAGGTGCACAAGTAGAAGGAATGACCCTAGAAGAAACAAAACAAGAACTAATCAAAAAAATAGACGAATACTTTACAGAAATAGAAATGTGACGTTGGGGACGTTTCTTTTTTCACATTTTTGTGAAATTTGGGACACATCTTAAGCTATACACATCTTGATTTTTATGGGAGAAAGATAGTTAGATAATGGGAAGAAAAATATATAAAATATTTCTTCAATTCTCGGCTGCCTTACAAATATTAAGAAATT
>CATLUC010000122.1 GCA_950059165.1 uncultured Clostridium sp. | reverse complement strand
AGGTGTTAAAATAAATGAAAGATTTTGTGCTATCAAACTTGTAGCTAGAAAATCTAGAATTAAATAAAAAAACTATTGACAGTTGAGTGTATATTCATATATAATACAAGTAGAGTTGAACAAATACTCAACTATTATAATAAAATACATAAGATCGGGGGAAGATAAATGTCTAAGAATGAATTTATATGTGACTGTAATGTAATACATCAAGATGTAGTTGATAAAACGCAAAAAAGCATGCCAGAAGAAGATACATTTAATAAATTAGCAGAGTTTTTTAAAATTTTGGGAGATACTACTAGAGTAAAAATATTATTTGCATTAGATAAAAACGAAATGTGTGTGTGTGATATAGCAAATGTTTTAGGAATGAGCAAATCATCTATTTCACATCAATTAGGAACTTTAAGAAGAAGCAGTATTGTTAAGTGTAGAAAATCTGGTAAAGAAGTTTTCTATATGCTAGATGATAATCATGTAAAAGAAGTATTTGAAATAGGTATAGAACATATAGAACACAAAAAATAAAAATTTGGAGGTAAAATAAAATGAAAAGCAAATTTAAAGTAAAAGGATTAGATTGTGCAAATTGTGCTAGCCAATTAGAAAGAGCAATACAAAAATTAGAAGGTATAGAAAGTGCCAATATAAGTTTTATGACAGAAAAAATGGAAATTGAATATGATGAAACAAGAAAAAATGACATTATACAAAAAGTAAAAAAAGTAATAAAAAAAGAAGAACCTGATGTAACAATAGAAGAAGTGTAGGAGGCAGGCTGTATGAAGAAAAAAGGAATTAAAATTATAATAGCTCTTATATTATTTTTTATTGCACTTATAATCAATTTTAGCAATAAATGGATAAATAATACAATATACATCATATCTTATATCATTGTTGGATTAGAAATTGTAAGAAAAGCAATAAGAAATATTATGCGAGGAAAAGTTTTTGATGAAAATTTTCTTATGACAGTTGCAACAATTGGAGCATTTGGTATTGGAGAATTTCCAGAAGCAGTAGCAGTAATGTTGTTTTATCAAGTAGGAGAATTATTCCAAAGCTATGCAGTAGATAAATCAAGAAAGTCAATTTCAAGCTTAATGGATATAAGACCAGATTATGCAAATGTAGAAAGAAATGGAAAACTAGAAAAGGTTAATCCAAATGATGTAAAAATAGGTGAAATAATAGTTATTAAGCCAGGAGAGAAAGTTCCATTAGATGGTTATGTAATAGAAGGAATGTCAAGTCTTGATACAAAGGCATTAACAGGAGAGGCTTTACCACGAGAAATACTAGAAGGAGAAGAAATATTAAGTGGATTTGTAAACCTAAATGGTGTTATAAAAGTTAAAACTTTATTACAAAATTTGCTAGGTACTATACAC
The DNA here is from genome assembly GCA_950059165.1 of uncultured Clostridium sp. Taxonomy (GTDB): domain Bacteria; phylum Bacillota; class Clostridia; order TANB77; family CAG-508; genus CAG-269. Next base: position 3,098 of record CATLUC010000122.1, on the reverse strand, counting down.
CAGCAGTTGTAATTATTGCAATAGTTATTGCAGTATTACCTCCACTTATAATAAAAAATGGGGAATTTTCAGATTGGTTATATAGAGCATTATCATTTCTAGTAGTATCTTGTCCTTGTGCATTAGTCATTTCAATACCATTAAGTTTCTTTGGTGGAATAGGTGGAGCTTCTAAAATGGGTATTTTAATAAAAGGAAGTAATTATTTAGAACAATTATCAAATACACAGATAGTCGTATTTGACAAAACTGGAACATTAACCCAAGGTGTTTTTGAAGTACAAAAAATTAAAGCAATAGATATAAGTGAAGAAGAATTGTTAAAAATTACAGCATATAGTGAAAATTACTCAAATCACCCTATTAGCTTATCTGTAAAAAAAGCATATAACAAAGAAATTGATGAAAAACAAATTATCGAAACTAAAGAATTATCAGGACTTGGAATTTCTGCAAAAATTGGAGAACAGGATGTTTTAGTTGGAAATGAAAAATTGATGAATGAAAAACAAATTCAATTTGAAAAATCTAATGATATAGGTACAGTTTTATATGTTGCAATAGGAAGAAAATATGTAGGATATATAGTAATTGCAGACAAAATAAAAGATGATTCAATAAAAGCAATACAGGATTTAAGGAAAAATAATATAAAACAAATAATAATGCTAACAGGAGATAGAAAAAATGTTGGCGAAATAATTGGCAAAGAATTGGGATTAGATAAAGTCTATACCGAACTATTACCAGATGGTAAGGTAAAAAAAGTAGAAAGTCTATTAAAAGAGAAAAACCCAAAAGGTAAACTTGTATTTGTAGGAGATGGAATAAATGATGCACCTGTTTTAGCTATTTCTGATATAGGTATAGCTATGGGGGGATTAGGTGCTGATAGTGCAATAGAAGCAGCTGATGTTGTACTTATGACAGATGAACCATCAAAAATTGTAAGTGCTATTAATTTATCGAAGAAAACAATGAGGATTGTTAAACAAAATATTATATTTGCTATTTTTATAAAAGTACTTGTTTTAATTTTAAGTGCATTTGGACTATCAACTATGTGGGAAGCCGTATTTGCAGATGTGGGAGTATCTTGTATTGCTATTATAAATGCTTTGAGAGTTCTAAGAACAAAAGAGGCATAATTAAAAATTTTGAACTTTTAGATTAGTTTTTATGCTTCGTCTTTGTTTGCTTGCAAATGAAGTATAAAATGATATAAAATTAGAATTAAATATTAGAATGGAGAAATGAATAAATGGAGAATTGGGGATTTTTGCTACTATGGTATTGGATAGCATATTTTATAGTTACAAGTATAGGAATTTTACATACAATTTTCAATATTGCAGTATTACATATGAAATCAATGAAGGATAGTCCAGGAATGGGAGAGGGGTATGAAAAAACAAAGCCTTGGCATCCATTATATAATATAATTATATTTCCTATATTTGCGTATTTATACTTTAATGGATTAGAAACAATAACTTTATCAACTGTTATTAATACATCACTTATTTGGGGAACAATAACAATTGTATTTGACCTAGTTCGGATGGGTACTAATTAAACATCCTTGGTCTTTATCTTTTAAAGAATTTTATATTGATTATCAACCTTGGATAACTTTAATATATATAACAATATATGCTAGTCCATTTATAACTTATGGAATTATGAATTTATTATAATATTGTTACTTTCCATTTTTGAAAATTTTTGATTTTTGATTTTTGATTTTTTATACATATCTAATTAATATGGAGGAAAATATGAAAATATATATGAATTTAAAAAATGAGATAGAATGGACGAAAGAAAAAGCTAATAATTATATTGATGATGAAATATCTAAAAGAAGAAACCAAATGGAATATTATCGTATATTGCATCATGATGCTGTAGTAATAGATGATGAAGAATATTACCAAGATAAGAATAAAAGATTATTTGATATTCATCCTATATTAGAAGCAATACCAAGTGAATATATAAGCCAAGAGATAATTGATAAAGTTTTTCTTAATCATGACATATTCGACTTAGCAAAAGAGTTGTATTATATACCTAAAGAGTTTAGAACAGAAAAATTATTTATAAGGTATGCATTATTATATCCAGAAACACTTGTATCAAACATATATGGAGAGCATTATGGGAATTGGTATGAACAGTATTATGAAGATAATTATGGGACAAATTTATTAATAGAAAAAGAGGAATTTACTGTACCTGTAATGATTGCTTATTGGCTTGGTCAAAGAAGATGGACAATAGAAGAATTGTATATGTATGGTGAGCATGGATTTGATTTAGAGAAAAATAACATTCGATTATCAGTAGAAATAAATAAGAATTCATCAATAGGATTGTGTCCGATAGAATTAAACTCTATAATTGCCAAAAGAAGAGAAGAGGCTACAGAAATTGCATGGGAAATTTTTTGTGAAAAAAATTTTTCAGAACAATGGTGGTTAGATAATTTATATAACAATAATAAAATTGATGAACTATTTAATTTAGTAATGGATTATACAAAGAATCTAGGAATATCTTCGCAAAGTGATAATGTATCTGATGAAAATTTTGAAACGGTTGAAGAAAAGAAGAATAGAGAGCAAATTTTTAGAAATAGTTTAAAAGTTACTGTAGAACCAGTGGACGCAAAAAATATTTTCGATAATGGAATCGAACGAGAGAAAAAATATATAGGCAGAGAATGAAGAAACAAAATTTGTATATAATATAATTGCAGAATACAACTTCCCAAATTTTGAAAAAACTTGGTTTTGGGAAATGAAACTGATATAATATTTTTGAGGTGGAAAATATGAAATTAATAAAAAGGGATTATCTTAAGACTTTAATAGATATATATGATATAGCAAGATGGTTAGCTGAATAGTAAATTGACCTTGTGAAATTGACTCATTAGGCAATTTAAGAATAGTTCAAAAGAAAAAATAGCCTAAAAATTTGACTTTGCAAAATTTTGTGCAAAGTAGGGGAAAGAAGCATAAAAATAAGAATGGTAAAAATTATTAAAATTGTAAGAATCTATTATTAGTAATATATTAAAAATTTTTTTACCA
>CATLUC010000121.1 GCA_950059165.1 uncultured Clostridium sp. | reverse complement strand
GTGTATATGATGCAGACTACAAAGTAGAAGATGAAGATAACAAATAAGTAATAAAAAAGAGGGATTAGGAATATGTGAAAATCCCTCTTTGATTTAGGAGAATAATAAATGTACGATATTGATAATGAATTTAATAAAAAAAAATATTTTCTTGACTTTAATAAAGAAAAAATATATGCATCAAAAGGTAGTGGACATAAAGCTTTAGCATATAGAATATTACGTAGTATTGGATTAGATATGATTTATTATAATTGTTATGAAGAAACTGTGCCAGCTGCCATGTTTTTAATTTATTGCGGTTATGTATTAGTTGATGAAGCAGAAGTGACATACAAACCTAAACAAGAAGGGGAATTTTGGGAATACGAAGAAGAAGAATTTACAACAGTTGGATATTGTTCTGCATCAATAGATAAAGAATATGTAGAATATTTGAAAAATGAATACGGAAGTCAAGAAAATGTAATTGAAGATGCTTATGCAACAGAAAATATAAGAGAAAAACATAAAATTGACGAAATAATAGCAAAAGTAAAACCAATAATGGAGCAAATAAAAAAGTATGAATCGAGAGAACAATATGGCGATGAAAGATAATAAAATTAGGATTTTAATTCCTGTTGAGGAGGAAAACAATGGCAACTAAAAGAGATTATTATGAAGTGCTAGGGGTAAACAAAAGTGCAACAGATGATGAACTAAAAAAAGCTTATCGTAAGCTTGCAAAAAAGTATCACCCAGATGCTAATCCAAATAATAAGCAAGAAGCAGAAGCAAAATTTAAAGAAGTAAATGAAGCTTATGAAAATTTATCTGACCCACAAAAAAGAAGAATGTATGACCAATTTGGAACTACCGACCCACAAGGATTTGGTGGAGCAGGGGGACCATTTGGTGGTCAAGGTGGCTACTATTCTTATAGTAGCTCTGACTTTGGCGATTTTGGAGATTTAGGCGACATCTTTTCTTCTTTCTTTGGAGGTGGATTTGGAGGCAGAAGTTCATCAAGAAGACAAAGTGGACCAAGAAAAGGTAATGATTTAAATTTAAGCATGGATATTACTTTTGAACAAGCATTTTTAGGAGTAGAAAAAGAAGTTATAATTACAAGAGACGATACTTGCGAAACTTGTAAAGGAAGTGGAGCAAAACCAGGAACTTCTAAAATGAAATGCCCTACATGTAATGGAACAGGTCAAGTAACACAAGTACAAAATACAATTTTAGGGCAAATGCAAACAAGAAGAACTTGTACATCTTGTCATGGTACAGGAGAAATTATCAAAGAGCCTTGTGAAACTTGTCATGGTAAAGGAACAGTAAGAAAACAACCAAAAATTAAAGTGAAAATTCCGGCTGGAATTGATGATAATCAAACAGTAGTATTAAGAGGAGAAGGCGAACCAGGAGAAAGAGGTGGACCAAAAGGAGATTTATATATAACAGTTCGTATTAAAAGACATAGCATTTATACAAGAAAAGGCAACAATGTTTTATGCGAAGTGCCAATTACTATTACACAAGCAACTTTAGGTGCAGAATTGGAAATTCCAATGGTAGATGGTTCTAAAGAAAAATATAAAATTCCAGATGGAACACAAACAGGAACAAAATTTACTATAAAAAATAAAGGATTTAAGTCGGTAAATTCAAGTAGTGTAGGGGATTTTGTCTTTACTGTAACTGTTCAAACTCCAAAAAGATTGACAAAAGAACAAAGAGATTTATTAATGCAATTAGCAAAGACAATGAATGAACAACCACCAGTAAAAAAACGTGGGTTGTTTGGATAAAATAACAATTTAATTAATAGATTGATGTTTTTTGAAATAAAATGCAAAACATATAAAACACATAAAAAGTTTGCAATATATTGCAAACTTTTTTAAAATGTAGTATAATAATAATGGAGGCGATATTATGCTAGAAAGAAAACAATATTTAGAGAAATTGAAAAAATGGAAAGACAAAGATTTAATAAAAGTTATAACAGGAATAAGAAGATGTGGAAAATCTACTTTATTTCAATTATATATTGAATATTTAAAAAATATAGGTGTAGATGAAAAACATATTATATCAATAAACCTTGAAAATCCAGACAATGAATTTAAAAGCCATAAAGAACTATATAATTTTGTAAAAGAACAGATAAAAGATAAAAAGCAATATTATGTATTTTTAGACGAAGTTCAAAATGTTCAAGAATTTCAAAAAGCAGTAGATGGTTTATATATTATAAGCAATGTAGACGTGTATATAACAGGCTCAAATGCTTATTTATTATCAGGGGAATTAGCAACACTATTAACAGGAAGATATATAGAAATAAAAATGTATCCATTATCATTAAAAGAATATGCAATTTACTATGACAAGCAGGCAGATGAAAGACTGTACTTAGACTACATTAATAGAAGTTCATTTCCATATGCACTAAAATTAGAAGAACAAACAGAGATAGACGATTATTTAGATGCATTATATAATACAATTATATTGAAAGATGTTGCACAAAGGAAAAAAATAGCAGATACATCAATGCTTAGAGTAGTAACTAAATTTATGTTTGATAACATAGGAAATTGTTTGTCAATAAAGAAAATTGCAGATACATTAACTTCAGATGGAAGACCTATATCGGTTCATACTGTTGAAAACTATTTAGAAGCATTAGTAGAAAGTTTTATCTTTAATAAAGTGTCAAGATTTGATATAAAAGGAAAGCAATATTTACAATCGGGAGAGAAATATTATGCAACAGATGTAACAATGAGATATGCTCTATTAGGAAGAAGAAATATAGATGCAGGGCATATATTAGAAAATATAGTATATCTTGAACTTATAAGAAGAGGATATAAAGTTTATATAGGAAAAACGGGAGAAAAAGAAATTGACTTTGTTGCAGAAAATAAAGAAGGGTTTACTTATTTTCAAGTAGCATATACAACAAGAGAAAAATCTACACTTGAAAGAGAATTAACTCCATTACAAGAAATAAATGACAATTATCCAAAAATCATACTTACAATGGATATAGACCCAATAGCAGATTTTGAGGGAATAAAAAAAATAAATGTTATAGATTGGCTAAATGAAAAAAATATAGCATAACTAGAAAGAAAAAATCTTTTTAGTTATGCTTTTTTATATCTTAAAATAGTTCTTACCATATTAACATAAATAACATTTTGAAATATAATAAAAATGCAAAATACGACTTGACATTAAACAACATATAATATATTATGCTATTAGGTAATAAAAAATATATACTAAAAGCAACAAAGAATAAAAAAATAATAATTGGAAAAACTAATGAAAAATAGGGGGAATAAACATGGTAGAAAAAAACAAAAATGGAATTACATTAATAGCACTAGTAATAACTATAATAATTTTGCTAATATTAGCACGGAGTAACAATTGCAACACTTACAGGGGAAAATGGTATATTAAATAAAGCAGAGGAAGCAAAAGAGAATACAAGTGAAAAAACAGCAACTGAAATTATCAATTTAAAAATAACCAATATACAAATGAAAACTTATGCAGAAAAACAAAAACTACCATCTTTACAAGAATTGGCAGATGGATTATGTGAAGATAAAGAAGATGAAATAGAATATGTTATTACTAAAAAAGAACAAGCAAGTTTAAAGAAAATAGAAGTTGGAGAAGCCACATCAATTTTTACAAAATTAAGAGAATATCCTTATGAATTTGAAATAAATAGTAGATTACAATTAGCAAGTATAAATGGAGTAAAAATTAATGATGATGCATCATCTACTTTACAAGAAAAAGTTGATACATTATCAGCAAAAGTAGAGGAATTATCTAATACAGTTAATAATTTGCAAGGTTCAATAGACAGTGTAAAATCAATTATTGATAAAGTGGGAGAAACGAAAACGGTAACTAATACAATAACAGCAACAGTAAGGAACTTGTCTACTATATGCTCTTTAGATTTGACTGAGTGGAAAATATATTTTATTTGGAATGGCGTATGATGAAACACAGAATGAAAACTATATAGATGTAAATTTTACTAATGTAGATATTAGTTCAGGAGCGACAATTTATGCAGGCACTACAAAAAGAGTAAATGTATCTGGATTTGTTTCAGTAGAAGAAGGGCAAACAAGAAAAGTTAATTTAAATGTGTGGTCGTTAAATGCAAACTTAGTAAAAGGTCAGTTAGCTGCATTAAAAATAAAATAAGCAAATATAATAAAAAAATAATATTACTTGGAAAAGTCTAGATAATTTATATATTAATTAGGCTTTTTCTTATTTATCATAATTAATAAGAAGTCTGCCCCAATCGTCGTCGCTTACAGCTTAAGTTGTTCGCTACGCGAATAACTTAAAAAATATATAACACTTACTACATAATTTTAGATTATTTTAGCTATGAATGGTAATTGTAGAATACTGTCAATAACTTTTGAAAATGTCATAAAAAAATTTCAAAATTAACTTTTGATTAT
>CATLUC010000120.1 GCA_950059165.1 uncultured Clostridium sp. | reverse complement strand
TACTTATGTCTTCAAGCACCACTTCAAATGCTGTTATATTACTGTGAATATCTGATATAATAGCTATTTTTTCCATAATTTTCTCCTTAATAAATTTTATGACCTTTCATTTATAGTAATAATGAAAAGTCACTCTTCTTAATTTTTCCTATAATTCTCTTCTTGCTGGATATATTTCAAATAGCCCTAATTTATCAAATGAAATAATAAATGGTTTAAAATCTTGCATGATTATATCTCTCATTTTTATTAACTTGTTATAATCTTTGTCTGCATGAATAGATATGTGTGGTATGTATGTAGAAGGATTAAACTTCTCGTTTTTTGTAATATTGTATATTTGTTTTTGAATTTCCTTTAATTTTTCATTTACATTAAATGAAAAGTACAAATTGCAACTATTGCCATGTTCTCCTTTTATTTTTACTTCTTCAACTAAGATATCTATTTTTTCTACTTCAATTTTATTAAATACTTCTATGGCTTGCTCTTTATTATCTTCGTCCCAATATGATAATGTAAAATGATATGGCAAAGTGTCTGCCTCCTGCCTATTATCAACTGTATAAGGTTCTTTTAAATATGGAACTTTGCATAAATTATAATCTTTTAATTTTAATAGTATATTACTCATTTTATTTAAACTTTCATCGTCAAATAATGTTATACATGTATATCTCTTTTTCATTTTTAACCTCATTCCTTCCCAATGCACAAATCTAGTTGAAAAAATTGTAGTTGCTTTTCAACCTTTTGCACCTTTACTTACTTTTTGTTATGAATTATAGCATATGTTACCTAAATATTCAATGTTTGGTTTTTATTTGTTTATCTTATAATTATACTCTCATAATACATTTCTTGAAAATCCGTTAATAATCTTATTTCACTATCTGTAAAATTTTTATTTTCAGGCACAATAATCAATTTATCGTCATCATCATTTAATCTATGAATAACTGCTATACATTTCCCATTGTATTCTTTTAAAGGTTTATATTCTCCTAAAATGTAACAATCTAATTCTTCTCCATCTGCACTTACTGTATTAGGCACAAATCCATAATTCACCAAATAAATATGGTCTAGATAATTAGGGTGACTACTTCCAATTGGTCTGTCTATTTTTACATTAACTTTTTTCCCTATATAATCTGTGGCTTTTGTCTTCATATACTTCTCTCCAATTTTAATATTCAATAGTCTAATTGTTCTAAATCTAACAATTGATTTTCTTTAAATGTTAATTTTATGATGCAAGGTGATAAAATATCTAAAACTTTATTTTTATATACTAATTTTAAATCTTCATTTACTTCACACCAATTTAATAGTAAAAGTTTTATTGAACCACCATGGCTTATAATTGCTATGTTTTTTTCCTTATATTATTTTAAAACTTTATTTAAAAACTCGGTCATTCTTCTATTTACATCTTCACGACTTTCCCCATTAGATGTTTTGAATTTTCTATCTAATAATTGCTCATAAGATGGGTCTTGCGTTTTTTTATCTTTCATAAAAATAGCCAATTCTTCTAAGTTTCCTAATTTTCTTTCATTTAGATTGTAATCGATATTAAATAATAAATTATTGTTATATGCTATGTATTTTGCTGTTTCTTTCGCTCTAGTATAACTGCTTGTCCATATAATATCAATATTTTTCAACTCCTTATGTTTGCTTAATTTTATTGCTTCTTTTTCTCCATTAACTGATAGAATTTCTTTTTCATTTATCTCTTGGGAATTTTCATTTGTATTTCTAATTCCATTTTCTATAATTGTTTCTGAATGTCTTATTAAATAAATTATTGTATTTTTCATAGTATTAATCTCCTAATTTTAAAATGGGTCTACAATTCCAAATTGAATAGGTTCTTGTTTCAACATTTCTAATTGTTCTTTCGATAGATATTTTTTATCTATAACTACATTTAATACAAACCTATCAAAATAATTATCATTCATAATATAGTAACCATTCAATTTATCATCATCTCCAGCACTATCCTCTACTTTCCATCTTACAGGTTTATTTTTTACTATTTGCACTCCACAAATAGACATTGCATGTTCAAACCAAAGTTCATCTGTATTTAATGCTTCTTCCTTAGTCATATATTTAATTCCAAGCATTTCTTCATAATTGTATAATCTTACATCTAATATTTTTGATTGCTTGTCTCTAAATTTCACATAGTCTAAGCCTACCCATACGGGAATATCACCTTTTAATTGTTTTATTACCAATTGTTTTATATCTCCAATTGGTAAATTTAAAAATCCTACTTTACTTGTTTTATATACATTTCCTCTATATTTTTTTTGATATAATTTGTAATATTCTTTATTATACATAGGAAAATTTCCTATTGATACAAAGTCATTCAAATTTAAGGTTAAGAATTTGTTTTTGAATTCAATTGGTGTAATATTTTCAAATGTTATTTGTTCATTATTCTTATCTTTATATTCATAATCAAAGTTAAACTTAGGTTCTCCTAAGATTTTTGATAAAATACTATAATTTTCTTGTAAGTATTTCTTTTTTATTTCTCTGATTTTTCCTAAACTTTCATTTTGCTGCTTTAACCTCAACAATTCTAGTGCATCTTTTTTGACTTTTTCTGAAAATATTTTTTCTATTTTAGAATAATCTTTACTCTCAACTACTTCTGGCATAACATCACTTGGTACAATTCCGTATTTATTAATAATTGATACAAAATATTGCCAATATCCTCCTGATGCAACACATGCTCTCAATATTCTTTCCTTAGTTATATAATCTATATCTGCATTTTCTAATTCTATTATATTTTCATATGTATTATTAGATTTTTCTAACTTGTCAAAAAAAGCAATATAGTTATTTGATAGTTCTAACTCCATTATATCTATATTCAAATTTTGTGCAATATTATATTTTATCATATTTAATCCTGCATATACCCAACATGTGTGACTTGTTTTTTGGTCATATCTTTTGCTTTGTGGCAGTTCAATATTAAATACTGGTTCATTTTCTATTATAATATTCTTGTTAATAGCTGTATTTTCTAATCCATTTTTTACTATTAAATTCTCTATTACTTTATTTTTTTTATTAGTGTTGTAAACCTTACTGAATTTTTTAATTTGTTCTAATGATATTTGATTTTCCATTTTTTGATTTCCTTTTTATTTATTTTCCAACAATTTCTAATCCACAATTTGCACTTGTGTCTGAAAAAATAACAGTATTATCTTTTTTCAAAGTTACCTTAATCAAAGATGAAATACTTTCAAAAATCTCTTTTGACATTTTTCCCTTTACAGGTGCTGCAAGTTTATTCCCTTTATCATAAGTTGATTTTATGTTTAAATAGTAAGAACCTTTTTTTAATAATATATCTAAAAAGTTATTATCAACCTTATATTTTAACAATTTACTATCATTATATGTTGTAAACTTAAATTCCTTATTATTTATCATTAAAACACATATAATACCAGTAAAACTAAATAATTTAAAAGGTATGTCTGCAATTGAAATCATAAAACTAGCATTTGTTTTTTGAAAACAATTTCCTTGACACCAAATATATGATTTTGGGAAAGAACAACCCCAATCTTTTTCTATATATCCTACATTATTGTCAAAATTAAGCTTTTTATTGTTAATACTTATTTGTCCATCTACTTTATTTTGCATACTAAGTATTGCATGGTTACATTCCATAAATGGTATATAAGAAAACGGTCCCATTATGTTGGGATTTAAAAAGTTAGTATTGATATTTTTACTATTTGAATATTTTACTTCTCCATAAATATCAATGTTTTGTTTTACATCTTTAATGTCTATATGAATTCCTTTTTTAGAAAAAGTATTGTTTCCAATTTTAATACAAAATGGTTCAAAACTGTATTCAAAGTCTTTTATATTGTAATCTACAAAATAAGACTTATTATTTGTTATTACCTGTATAAATGCTTTTTTATCATTTTGAACTATATTTATACCTGGTATAAAAGAAATCCCATTCTGATTATTGGTATTTTTAAAATACCAACCTTCGAAATATGTTTTAGTTGTATTTAAATATTTCTCACCTTGAAATAATTCAGGATTTTTCATTAAAAATAATTTATTCATACTATATATTGTTTTCAAAATATACAGTAATATTCATGTTTTGGCAAATTTAATTGCCTATTGTTCTAAATGTATGTATAAATTATTTAATTTATTTTGAAAAACAATTGATGCATTATTTTCACTGTCACTTTTCCAAATGTTTATCATATCAATAATATCTTCATCATTTAATACAATTATTGTTTTTCCGTGCTCTTTAAGCTTTTTCCTTATTTCATCTTCTGCAATATTGCCAGCCCCTTTTCTTGTTAGCATAATTGCAACTTTTCTTAAAGCTTTTTCATATAGATATGACTCTACTTGCCTTATGTCTGTTCTTTCTATTTCCTTTTCAGAAAATTTGGATTGTCAACCCTTTTTTAGACAATTTTTAT
>CATLUC010000119.1:1793-4670 GCA_950059165.1 uncultured Clostridium sp. | reverse complement strand
TTTTTAATATCCATTTCTTTATAATATATATATATGCTTTATTTCCACCCAAATAGGCAACATAATTCTGAGGAAAAATTGCTAAAAACAAAATTACTATACAAGGAACATTTGTTAAACCACGCCACTTTTTTTTATAATGACGATATGCTTCTATATTCAAAATATTTTCACTGCGCAAAACAATAAAATTTGAATAAGATAATATAGTTGAATTAACACCGCTTTTTTTTATAACTTCTTCCTTGTGCTTATAATACTCCGGTAACTTATTAATCATCGTAGGCCAGCAATGACACCATACAAAAAAGGTATCCTTTTGCCATCCTGGATATTTTTTTAGATCAGATGCGATTAGATTATTACTAGGACATGATATATGTAATGCTTTCCAATTTTGCATAACACTTAGTTTTTCAAAATAAAACGCCACATGAGAATGATTGATACATTCTGGGACCGCATACTTCTCTTTCAATATCTCCCAGTCTACCTCTTTTAGCATTGTTGATACTTTTAATATTGTAGCTCCATACAAAGTCATATGCCAAGCACAGTCTACAAACAACATATTAGCATCCCTATATTCTTTTTCTCCAATATTCTCGACATCACGGTAATTTGGAATTATAATATCATATCCTTGTTCCATGGATATTTTAATCTTGTCCAAGATATTTCTTGTCCACCTTATAGAATCCGAACAAACCCATAAATAATCATATCTTGTAGATGAGCCAATTTCTCTAAATATATTATATACTTTCATATTTGAATGGATTGTAGAATCAATTCGTATATAATATAAATTTGCATACTTGGTTTTCCATCGCCTAACAACTATCTCTGTTTTTTCGTCTTCACTGGAGTCATAAAAAAATATATCAACTTTATTTTCCACGTACCAGCTAATAGCTGTTTCTATAAACTCCTCTACTACTTCTGAACGATGATATGTAGGTATACAAACTGCTAATTTGTTCCTTTCCATATTCCTCTCCATTCCTTTATTTTAAAACACTGCAGATGTATGCCATAATTCATCAACAAATATGTCCTTTTTCGTACCTGCTTTGTTTCAATAATAAACTCATAAATAAACAGGATATTATTTATTCTTTCTTGTCGTATAATTGCAGAAACTTTTTCGGTTGATAAAATAGCTCAATATTACTCTCAACTTTTTCTATACTCCAATTCCACCATTGGATTTTTAAAAAGCCTCTGATTTCATCTTCATTAAAACGATATCGTATTATTTTTGCTGGCACACCACCTACAATTGCATATGGTTCAATATTTTTAGTTATCACTGCACCTGCGCCTAATACTGCACCATCCCCTATTATAACTCCCGGCAAGATTATTACATTTGCCCCAATCCAAACATCATTACCTATAATCACAGGTTTATTATTTCTTAATTGACTATTACCTGCCCCAATATTCTCATAATATTTTCCATACTTCTTTATTAACTGCTTTCTTTTCTCATGTGATTTTTGCGAATAAAATAGCATATGATCCAGCATTGGATGGGTTGTTACATAATCTAATGGATGATTGTTCCAAATACGTGCTGTACAATTAATAGAACAATACCGGCCTATAGAAGATGCAAGCGGATACTGTTGCAATAGTTCTTTATAGCCGTAAGTATATCTTCCAACTTTACATCCTTTATATATAATATCTTCTTTATTGTAACCTGTATTCTCACATAAATAAAAATAGTCCTCATAAGAAAAATCCATTTGTTCTAATGCTTCAATGATATCATATTTAACAGACATTGTAGCAACAACAACAAAATTTTTCTCTGGTGTAATTTCTTTAATTTTTTTGACGTCATAACCGTGAAAATTTGAGAGTTTTTCTGCTTTCTTGTCGATGAATCCTTTAATAGAGATTCCCCTTTTTCCTATAACTCTTTCTACAATTTCTCCACCTTTACATACACCCCATATATATAAATCGCGCCCTCTAATTTTGGGTAAAAACTCCAAAATTTTGTTTTCACATATTATTTCAAATTCTTCTTCAAGCAACATAGGTAAAAGAACTCCTTCAATCCTTAGAGTATTTTTCTTAGACAATTTCTAATTCAAATATATTTTCAAATCCCTTTTCATCCAACAAATGAGATACCTGCTTTTTATTCTTTTCATTTAACGAAAGAATTATTCCAGTATCCGGAGTGTTTTCCAGCTGAGATAATTCTATTACATTATGTCCCTTTAAAGTCATTACCTCCTCACTTAAATTCGAAACAACAAAACTTTCAAATTGAATTGCCTTTTCCTCTAAAAGCTCTGACATCCTTACTCCCTTAACACCCGCTCCATATAAATATAATTTATTATAGTCACCGCAAAATTTTTCCAATTTTTTCAATGAGATAATATGTATTATCCACTTCCTTAGGCTACCATATTCTGCAATAATCTTCACAATATTCCTCGGTAATAATAATATAAGTAAAATATTTGGAAAATTCACTGTAGATATTACTTTCCATATAGCTTTGTATTCCCGATAAATTTTTCCTGTAAACACTCCTCTTACTCTTAAATATGCAAGATTTTTCTTACCAAGACTGCCAGTATATATACATGCCTTCCTAATAACACAATCTTTATTTGTATATATTTTCGGTAAAGCATATATACTTTCATACCAGCATCGTCCCCAAACCGCAAGGAAATCGTCCAAATATTCAGATTGTCTTTTTCTATATTCGGATATATGTCGATGTCCTTCCGGAACCGAAAAGTGGTAAAATTTTAAATTATTTATTTGAATCATTCTTTCAAAATACATAATTAGATGAAAAAAATTTCGGTATTTATCATTCAAATATTTATCCCTAAAATACTT
>CATLUC010000119.1:0-1783 GCA_950059165.1 uncultured Clostridium sp. | reverse complement strand
TGCATTTTTTAAAACTGTTTCACAATTGATAATTAATATTCCAAACAAAGTCATTGACCAGGCAAATTCAAAAAAGATTTGATTAGGATTTTCGTATGGCTTGCATCCCTTTTTTTCGGTATCAAAGAAATCAAGCATTACCATATCCCACTTTTCATTTACTATTTCTAATATAGATTTTATAACTTTTTTTGAAACGAAATAATAATCTGGTAAAATCCACAAATATTCATATTCATTCTGTATATGGCAATCTTGATAAATCGAATATAATTTGTCACTAGAATGCAATAAGTTCGGTACACTTAAATAAAAAAAATATTTCTTTTGTATTTTATCAGATAATGCGTCTTTTGTTTTCGTACCCGTACTAGAATCATATATAAATACATCAAAAAAATCGCTATTTATTGTTCTATCTATTTTATTACATATATCTTTTACCATTTCTGCTCTGTTATATGTAGGAATACAAATTGCAATTTTTTTCATTTTTATAAAATCCTTGTATTTTTATAATAATTTTATAATAAAAATAAATTTGAGACTTTTCTTTCTAATTCCCATTTATAGTAATTTTCAATATAGTCTACTCCAATTGGTTCGTGTGAATATCTAATTGTTCCCAAATCAACAATTTTATCTTTAGTAAAAAAGACCTCATCTACTCCTAATTCTTTTCCCCATTCAACAAATAGTGGCATTTCCAGATAATTCTTCCTTTGAACCACAAAATTCATTCTAAAGTATGACAAGCGCCCCTCTTTACGAAGACTAGATGCAAATTCCATATTTCTTTTTAGTATATCAAACTTCCCATTTCGTCTTAGCTTTTCATA
Source organism: uncultured Clostridium sp. (assembly GCA_950059165.1). GTDB lineage: Bacteria > Bacillota > Clostridia > TANB77 > CAG-508 > CAG-269. The sequence goes on along the minus strand of CATLUC010000119.1, from coordinate 944 downwards.
AGTCTCCTTTGTTGCCGCGTCAACTGAAACAGTCAAAATAATTTTTCCATTTTTATTAGAAGAAAATTTCTTCCAATTCTGCTCATTGAACAATGTTCCATTTGTCAAGAGACGAATCCATTTGATATTGTCCATTGCATTGCTGGTAAACATTTTTTTATAAGCTTTTCCTACAAATACCTCACCAGTTCCCGCCATAGTTATGAAATCCACATATGGAAGCACCTCATTAATAAGAATATCTGCATACCGCATATTCTTTTCATGTTCCTTACCTTCAGCAATTTTAACCTCATTTCTGCATGATTCGCATTTTAAATTACAAGAGTCTTCAAAATTAACTAAAAGATTTCTTGGGTATTTTTCCATTTCCAAATACTGCCTTTCTAAGGAAAATTCAGTATTTTTTTCCCTTCCAATAAACACTGGACACATGTTGCTATTGCAAAAAGAGTATGTTCGGTTATTAATTGCAAGACACATTATTTTATGAACAATTCCCATCCAGCTACTTTTTATTGAGCCATTTTCTATGCTGCCAATTCGTCCTATGACGAATGGAACACAACAACACATTAATTCACCACTTTGGTTTAATTCTATATGGTTAAAAATAGTTTGGCATTCTACATTATAACATGATCTATCAAAAATAGTTTTTCGCAGCATCCAAGATGGTTGTGTTAGCAATTCATATAAAGAGCAATAATCTTCATACTCCTTCATTCCGTGCTCACACAAAAAACTTATAATTGAATCAGATTTTGCAGTTGTTACAACGATAAAATAATCTTTCCAATTTCCAACCTGCTGAGGTTGTAAAATTCTTTTTCCGCTATTCTTCCAATAATCTCCTTGAACTTTTGAATCCACAAAAAATTCTATTTCATTTATTCCAAAAAATGCATTCATCTTTTCCGCTCGACGTCCCGCCCCCCACACTA
>CATLUC010000118.1 GCA_950059165.1 uncultured Clostridium sp. | reverse complement strand
AATTACTTTCCATTCGCTTTTTTCTAATTTTTATATTTTGTTGCACTATTTATTATAAGATGTGTCCCCACTGTCACAAAAATGTGAAAAAAGAAACGTCCCCAACGTCACATTGAAATCACTAGGCAATTCTGCTTCAAAAGTTAAATGCTTTTTTGAAATAGGATGGATACAGTCGATTTTGTAGCTGTGTAGGGCTTGTCTGCCGATAAAAGGGGAATAAGTACCATATAAAGTGTCACCAAGTAATGGATGACCAATGCTTGACATATGTACTCGAATTTGATGTGTACGTCCTGTTTCTAATTTGCATTTAACTAAACTATATGAAGAAAATTCTCTAATAACTTCATAATATGTACTAGATGGTTGACCCTTTTTTAAATCAACACATCTTTCAATAATACTGCCACTTTTTCGGCTAATTGGTAACTCGATTTTGCCGATTTTTTGTGTCTAAAAATCCTTCTACAAGGCAAAGGTATTCTTTTTGAAAGGTGCTAGTTTTCATTTGCCTAATAAAACATTCTTGGATATATTCGCATTTGGCAAAAATGACTAAGCCAGATGTATCTAAATCAAGACGATTAACAGGTCTTATTTTTTTGTGCAAGCCGATTTTGTCAAAATAAAATCTAATGCCATTTGACAATGAATCTTTAAAATGTAGCCTAGATGGGTGAATTGGAATGCCTGCTGGTTTATTAATAACCAAAAGCCATTCATCTTCATAAACAATGTCTAAATCCATTTTTGTAGGAATAACATTAGAATTATCTTCAGGAGTGGAAAAATCAATGGTTAATATGTCTTTTAAATGTGGAATGTTTCTAGTATCACATATTTGGTTATTGATAAGAATTTTTTGTTCGTTGATTAGTTTGTTTAAAAGCCTAGTAGAAATATTAAGGTTATTTGCTAAAATAGTATTAATACTTTTATTATTATCTGTTTTAGTGATTTTATAAAATAGTTTCATGATATCTCCATTTCTTATATATAAAATTATATCATACAATTTTAAATTAGCCAATAAAATATATAGTTGTGTATTTATAATTTAAATAATTAATAGCAAAATATAACAGATTTGGTTTTAAGTGTGAATTGTAACTATATATGATGAAATTATATATAAATTTTAGAAAACCCCTTGACAAAATAGCAAAAAAGGTGTAAAGTATATTAGCATTACAAAAATATTAGCCATTAGCAGAAAATTTTTAAAGAAAGAGGTAGCAAGACAAATGGAACAAAATATTAAAATTAGTATGCTAAATCAAATTTATGGAGGGCTATTAACAAAAAAACAAAATGAAATTATAGAAGATTACTACAACAATGACTTGTCTTTATCAGAAATTGCCGAAAACCATGAAATTACAAGGCAAGCAGTTAGAGACATCTTAAAAAAAAGTGAAAAAAAGCTATTTGAATATGAAGAAACACTGGGATTTATGAAAAAAAATTTAGAACAAGAAAAGAAAATAGAAAAAACAATAGAGCAACTAGAAAAAATACAAATAAACAACCAAGACAAAGAGACATTGAAACAAATAAAAAATATTCAAAAGGAATTAGAAAAATTATTATAAAAGTAGGATTTTGGGGCCGTCCCCAAATCCTATAAAAATAAAATAGGATTTAGGAGTGCTCCTTTGTCCTATGAAATGGAGGATACTATGGCTTTTGAAGGATTATCTTCTAGGTTACAAGAAATAACTAGAAAAATCAGGGGAAAAGCAAGAATAACAGAATCTGACCTAAAAGAAATGCTAAGGGAAGTAAAACTTGCACTTTTAGAAGCAGACGTAAATTATAAAATAGTAAAAGATTTTGTTGCTACTATTAATGAAAAAGCACTAGGACAAGATGTTTTAAAATCATTAACACCAGGGCAACAAGTTATTAAAATAGTAAAAGATGAAATGGTAGAACTACTTCGGAGGAGTAGAAAGTCAAATAAATTTTACACCAAATCCACCAACTATTATAATGTTAGTAGGTTTACAGGGTTCAGGTAAAACAACAACAGCAGGAAAACTTGCTAATTTACTTAGAAAACAAGGTAAAAAACCATTATTAGTTGCTTGTGATGTTTATAGACCAGCTGCAATTAAGCAATTACAAGTTGTTGGAAAACAATTAAACATACCAGTATTTGCAAATGAAAATTCAAAAGATGTTGTACATATTGCAAGGCAAGCAAAAGAAACAGCAATTTCAAAACTAAATGATGTTATTATTTTAGATACAGCAGGTAGATTACATATTGATGAAGCATTAATGGAAGAATTAAAAAATCTAAAAACAAACATCAAACCACATGAAATATTATTAGTAGTAGATAGTATGACAGGTCAAGATGCTGTAAATGTAGCTGAAAAATTTAATGGAGACTTAGGAATTGACCGGTGTTGTAATAACAAAATTAGATGGTGACACAAGAGGTGGAGCAGCTCTATCAGTTAAAAAAGTTACAGGCAAGCCAATTAAATATGCTGCAACAGGTGAAAAATTAAGTGACATAGAAGCTTTCCACCCAGATAGAATGGCAGGTAGAATTCTTGGAATGGGAGACATTTTGTCTGTAATTGAAAAAGCAGAAGAAGCATTTGACATAGAGGAAGCTGAAAAATTAGAAAAGCAATTAAAGAAAAAAGAATTAGACTTAGATGATTACTTAGCACAACTAAGACAAGTAAAAAAAATGGGTTCATTTTCATCATTATTAAAAATGATACCAGGAATGAACCAAATAAAAGACTTAAAAGTAGATGATAAAGAATTTGTAAAAATAGAGGCAATAATATGTTCTATGACAAAAAAAGAAAAAAGAGATACAAGACTATTAAATGCAAGTCGTAGACAACGTATTGCAAAAGGAAGTGGAACAACAGTGCAAGACATCAATCGTTTTATAAAATCTTTTGAAATGACACAAAAAATGATGAAAAAAATCAAAAGTAGTAAAGGTGGCATGAAAAACTTACTAAATGGAATTGATGAAAACACCTTAAGGAATTTTAAATAGGATTTGGGGACGGCCCCAAAATCCCACAAAATTATAAATGCTTTAAAATGATTAAGAATTAGAAAAACTAGATTAACAAAGTTATTAAATTTTTAAATTTATATATAGCACATAAGTTTATTTTATAATTTAGTGCTAAGCAAAAAAATTATGGAGGTGAAAGAAATGGTAAAAATCAGATTACAAAGACAAGGAAAGAAAAGAGCTCCATTTTATCATATTGTAGTAGCAGACTCTAGAAGTCCAAGAGATGGTAAAATAATTGAGCAATTAGGAACTTATGACCCAATGACTAAACCAGCAACTATTGTTCTAGACAAAGAAAAAGTAGAAAAATGGATAAAAAATGGCGCTAAACCAACAGACACAGTGAAATCCCTAATTGAAAATGCCTAACATTATGCCCAAAATGGGTAAAAAGTGACAGGTTATAAGACAAAGGAGGGACTTTTAAGATGAAAGATATTTTAGAAACTGTTATTTTAAACTTAGTTGATAATAAAGAAGCTGTTGAAATCAAAGAAATAAATGAAGAAAAATCAATTGTTTTTGAGGTAAGAGTAGCAGATGGCGACATGGGTAGAATTATAGGAAAACAAGGTAGACTTGCAAAATCTATTAGAACCTTAATGAAGGCAGTTGCTACAAAAGAGCAAAAGAAAGTATCAGTTGAATTTATTGGATAATGGAGTTTAATATGACAAAGTATCTAGAAATTGGTCAAATTGTTAATACATTTGGAATAAAGGGAATGGTTAAAGTGAAGCCATTTACAGATGATATTAAGAGGTTTGACAGATTAGAAACCATATATATTGAAAACAAAAATGTAAAAAAAGAGTATGAAATCGAAGAGGTTAAATACCATAAAAATATGGTATTAATAAAGCTTAAACGGTATTAATACTATTGAAGATGCTGAAAAACTACGACAAAGTTATTTGTTAGTTGATAGAAGCAAAGAAGAACCTTTAGAAGAAGGAGTTTACTATATTGTAGATTTAATAGGTTTAGAGGTTTTTACAGATGATGGACAATTACTTGGAAAGGTAGATGACATCTTTAATACTGGAAGTAATGATATATATGTAGTAAAAAATGAATTGGGAAAACAAGTCCTTTTACCAGGTATACCAGATGTTTTAAAAGATGTAGACCTAGAAAATGGAAAGATTACAGTTCATTTGATAAAGGGTTTAATTTAATTGGTTAGACTTTAGAAAGTAGGAGAAATAATGAAATTTGATGTTTTAACTCTTTTTCCAGAGATGTTTGAACCATTAAAAACAAGCATTATTGGAAAGGCTATCGAAAAAAAACTAATTGATATAAATATCATTAATATTAGGGATTTTTCAGAGGATAAACATAAAAAAGTAGATGATACTCCATATGGTGGTGGAGCAGGAATGGTTATGAAACCAGATGTAGTTGATAGAGCATATCAATCTATAAATGGAAAAAATGCCAAAGTTGTTTATATGTCACCACAAGGAAAGAAGTTAAACCAAGAAAAAGTAGAAAGTTTAAGTAAAGAAAGCCATCTTGTTATACTTTGTGGACATTATGAAGGAATTGACCAAAGAATTTTAGACAAGATTGTAGATGAGGAAATATCAATAGGAGATTATGTTTTAACAGGTGG
>CATLUC010000117.1 GCA_950059165.1 uncultured Clostridium sp. | reverse complement strand
TGATTGGAGAGATAAACATAGTGTCATTATTAATGAATTTTTAGAATTTTTAAATAAAAGAACAGATAACTTTATATTAAAAGGTGGAACATCATTACTTACCTGTTATAAGTTAGATAGATTTTCTGAAGATATTGATTTAGATGCAAAATCTAAACAAAATTAAAAATAGTAGACGACTTTTGCAAATTAAAAGGATATACATATACTGTGCCAAAAGATACTGATACAACTAAAAGATTTATGGTTCAATATGAGGATATGCAAAGATTGAAAATAGAAGTATCTTATCGAAGAAACAATATAAAAGAAAGTGAATTTACCAAAATAAATGGAATTACAGTTTATCGCATAAATGAACTTTGTTTAATGAAGACAATGGCATATTCAGGAAGAGACAAGATAAGAGATTTATATGATATTTGTTTTATATGCAATCATTATTGGGATCAACTTTCAGAAGATGTAAAAAGCTCTATAAGGGTAGCAATAGAATATAAAGGAATAGAACAATTTGAATATATCATTAAAGATCAAAAGGATGAACTTATAGATAATAGAAAATTAGAAGAAGATTTTTTAAGTGTATATAATAAATTAGGATTATTTTCAGACTAATTATTTTGCTATAATTTGTTAAAATTAGTTATAAATCTGTCATAAAATTTGTCATGAATAAAAAGAAATTGTCATAAAGAGATTCATTATAAATTAGGTTATAGGGAAAGTATGTGAAAAAAGAAAGAAGGTAAAAATGAAAATTGTTAAATTAAATGATGCAGAAAAATTCAATAATAGTGAAAAATGTGAAGTATTAGAATATCCGTTAAATGACACAGACATAAATTGTGCTACTGCTACAATTACAGGTAGATATCCTGACAAAGGTTATTGTGTAAATGAGCAATGCAAAGAGCTTATTTATGTAATAGAGGGAAATGGCACTTTGAATAAAAAAGATGAAGTAATAAATTTTGAAAAAGGTGATGTTATTTTAATAGACAAAGGGGAAGTATATTTTTGGAATGCTAATTGTAAAATTGTAATGCCTTGTACTCCTGCTTGGTATCCAGAACAACATAAAATGATATTCCAATAAGTTATAACATAGGTACAAATATGTATTTCTAAAAATAGTTACATTATGTTACTATAAATATGAGGTAACAATTTTGTAACAGATACTACTAGATTTAGGAGGAATATTCAATGGAAAGACGAAGAACTTATTTGGCAATAGCTATAACAACAAAATGTGACTATCGGTGTTTTTATTGTAAAGAAGGAGGAGAAAGCATTTCAAAGGAAAAGGAAACAATACCTTTTACAAAACTAAAAAAAATTATTGGTATTGCATACAATGTAGGCATATCAAATTTTAGAATTACAGGTGGCGAACCAACAGAAGTGTGTTATTTTAGTGAATTGATAGAGTATATTATGAGCTATGAAGATACTAAAATAAGAATTAACACAAATGGATATAGAATTTTGAAGCATCTTGACGTGCTTGTAAAATATAAAGCACGCCTAGATATTGTAATCAGTGTAGATGCCATATCTGAAAATCTAAATGGGGTGTATTTTCATTGTTTTTGTCATCAAATATGACATTACACTTGTCTGGGTGTAAAAATGAAGAAATTCAATTTGATATAAGTAATAATAAACAAATTAGGCGAGCTTTTGAAAATTTATTATGTCTAATAGAAAAAAACTCTTAGAAAGGAAGGCTCTTGTATGAGAATTGAGATTTCAAATCGGTCTAAAACAAATTTATCAAATAAACAAAGGAATAGTATTTATGAATTGACTAATAAGTGCATTAATAGTTATTATCTAATTTCAGAAAAGAATGAAGGTAAGGTTATACTTGAATGTGTACCTAAAGAATATATTAAAAAAATTAAAAAGCTTTTGTCTAATGAATATGAAATAAGTATAACAGATGATGATTGGATGGCACAGATTGATATGATGGATTTGTTAAGTGGAGGAAGATGGTAAAACATTTTCCTGTTCCTAATATGGTAAAACCCACCTTTCCAAATTTGGAGAGGTGGGTTTACAATATAGTTATAAAGTAATATAATATGTGAAATAAAAGGAGTGCAAATATAAAAATGATAGATTTTGAATTATATAGAATTTTTGTTGCAGTTGCAGAAGAAGAAAATATAACAAAGGCAAGTAACAAATTAAATATTTCACAACCAGCAATTACAAAACAAATAAAAAATCTAGAAAATCAGTTAGATATTAAACTATTTGAAAGAAAAAGCAAAGGAGTAGCTTTAACTGAAGAGGGAAAAAGGATATATGAAAAAGTAAAAAATCCAATAGAAGAACTCAATAGAATAGATGAACAAGTAGGAAAAGAAAAATTTATTAATATTGGAACACATAATCATATGGGAGGATTAATTTTTGGACAAGCATTAAATCAGTATACTTTAAAATATCCAAATGTGAATTTAAATTTAATATGTGAAGAGATGGATGAATTACTTAAAAAATTACAAAATAATGAAATTGACATAGTATTTGCAAAAAAATACAGCACAGAAGTACCTAATGGACTTAAATTTATTGAATTAGGACATATGCATGAAGTTTTTATTGTAAATAAAAAATCAAAATTGATAAATCAAACTTTAACATTAGACAATTTAAAAGGACAGTCAATTTATATTCCAAGAGAATATGAACAAACAACCAAAAGAATAAAAGAATTAACAAAAAATGCTGATATAAATTTAAAACTTAGTAACTATAGGTATATAGTTCGTTTGGTAAACGAAGGTATGGTAATTGGGGTGGTAACATCAGAGTATTTATATGACTGGGAATGGGAAAAATTTAATTTAATACAAGTTAAAAACAATATTGGATTAGGAGAAGTGAAATTTGGAATTTACTTGAATTCTAAAGGTTTTAAAGAATTGAATAAATTAGTTGTAAATATAAAAGAAAATTTTAATTTATAATGTGAAGATATAACAATTGCCAAAAAATAATTTTTCAAAAAGTCTTTACAAAGTAGATAAAATCTGCTAAAATGAATATAATAAGAATGACATCAAGTTTTTACAATAAATGTTTTTCGCTAATCAACATGCGAACCATAAAAGGGTTGATTAATAAATGTTTTTCGCTAACTGGTGTGCGAACCATAAAAAGACCAGTTTATAAATGTTAAAGAGACCTTGTCTTTATAAAAAGGCAAGGTTCTAATATTAGGAGTGAAAATAAAATATTGAATATACAAACGGGGCATTTTTATTTTATAAAAGATGAATTCTTTGAAGAAATAAAAGATAAAGAACTAATGGTTAATAAAGAAAATGGATATATGAGACCATGTTACTATTGTTTTAAAGATAATAGAAATAACAATTTGTACTGGTTTATTCCTGTTAGCAGTAAGATTGAAAAGTATAAAGCAATATATGATAAAAAACTAGCAAGATATAAAAGGGTAGATACAATAGTTTTTGGATACATATATGGAAGAAAAAGTGCTTTTTTAATTCAAAATATGTTTCCTGTAACAAAAAAGTACATAAAAGAGGAATATGTAAAACAAAATAAAGAAGTGATAGTAAATAATGTTTTAAAAAGAGAACTAAATACCAAAGCCAATAGAGTGTTAGAATTGGTAAAAGCAGGAAATAGAAATCTAGTATTTCCAGACATTATTAAAATTGAGAAAAACTTATTAAGTGAAAGTTAAAAACATTATAAGTAGTTTTTGCATACTTTCAAAGGTTTTGAGATATTTCTTGAGCATATTCGATAATAAAGGTTATTGTGTAAATGAGCAATGCAAAGAGCTTGTAAGAACAACATAAAATGATTGGAGAGTAATAAACATGGATTTCAAACCAATAAATATTTTTGATTTTGATGGAACATTAACAACTGAAACATGGCCTAAATTTTGGGTGTGGATTAAAAAATTTGGATATACAGGAGAGCAAAGAAATGATGAGCTAGAAAAGGCACTTGCAGATTATAGAATAAGTCACAAAGTTGGGAATGACCTTGAAAAATTTTTTATGTTTTTTAGTGATATACTTGTCAAAAACAATGAAACACTTACATATGAAGAACTTATGGAAGGTGAGAAATATATTCAATACAACCAAGGTGTAATTAAATTTATTGAAAAATCTAATGCAAAAAATTATATTGTTTCAGGAGGACTAAGAGAATTTTTACAAAATCTAAAAATTGCAAGATATTTTGAAGGAATTTATGGAACACCTGTAATACATAATGAAAAAGGTCTAATTACTGGAATTGACCAAGTAATGACAGATGACAAAAAAATATTGGCAGTTCAAGATATATTAAAAAGAAATAATAGACAAGCAAATGATTGTAAAAATGTAAATTATATAGGAGATGGTGCAACAGATGCAGCAGCAATGAGGTTTGTACATAATAATGGTGGAAAAGCAATTTTTGTCCATCAACCAAATCAAAATGATGACTTCTATGAACAAAATATTAAAATATATCAAAAATTAAACAAAGATGGAATGATAGATTTTTGTTGTGTTGCAGATTATACAGAAGGAAGTGAACTTTCAAAAATATTACAAGGACAAAAAGAAAAATTCTATGAAGAAGAAAGTATTAGATAACATATAAAAAAGGAAGTAAAATGATGTTAGATAAAATAAAAAAGCAAATGGTAT
>CATLUC010000116.1 GCA_950059165.1 uncultured Clostridium sp. | reverse complement strand
ATGTCGTATTGGGGACGTTTCCTTTTTCACATTTTTGTGAAATTTGGGACACATCTTCTAATAATTTATGCTTATTTAACTCTTATACTTAGGCACACTTTTGTAATTATGTAAGCAAAATATAAAAATTAGAAAAAAGCGAATGGAAAGAAATTTTTGCTAGAACTTCTTAAGTAATTTTATGGAAAATGTTCGCACGGTCTCGTGTGAAAGGGTGCCATAAAATTAGTTTAGAAGTTATGCAAAAATTTGCTTGACCTAAGCGTTTTGATAATTTTTATATTTTACTTGCATTTATAGAATATAAACTGCCTACTACTAAGTAGTCCATTAAAGATATGTCCCCGATGTCACAAAAATGTGGAAAAGGAAACGTCCCCGATGTCACATCACTCAAATTCATCCAAACTTTTAAATTCATATCCCATGTTTTTTGCTTCTTTTATGATGCTATCTAATAGGTTAGTGTTGGTTTTTGAATTTCCATGTAACAGCATAATTTCTCCATTGTGTAAGTTGTCTAGTATCTTCTTTTTAGAAGCTTGTTCTTCTGGTTGTTTATCTTCGTTCCAATCTTCATAAGCAAATGACCACATTACAGTCTTATAGCCTAATTGGTTTGTTACTTGCAAAGTTTTTTGACTAAATTCTCCTTTTGGTGGTCTTATGTATTTCATTTCATAATTAAATTTTTCATTAATTACTTGGTGTAATTCCATTACTTCTGTTTTTATTTTTTCTTCTGTTAGGTCTGGCATACTTTTATGATTAACTGTATGATTTCCTATTATATGCCCCTCTTCTATTATTTGCTTTACTAAGTCAGGCTGTGAATTTACGTAGTGTGCTGTAATAAAAAATGTTGCTTTTACTTGGTTTTCTTTTAGTGTTTCTAAGATTTTAGAAGTATAACCTGCTTCATATCCTTCATCAAAAGTTAAGTATATATTTTTTCTGTCTTTATTTCCTAAACATATCCCTCCATTTTCTTCTAATACTTTTTTGTTACTAACTCCAACATCTGGTTGCTCATGATTGTCATTTCTTTTTATTCCCCAACCTATTTTTTTGTTACTTGTGGCATCCGAATTTGTAGCTATGTATTGCTGTTCTTTGTTTATAGCTAAATAACTTAATGAAAAAATAGCAACTATCAATATGATAATTAATCTTGTTTTTATTTTTTTCATAATTAACATCTTTCCTTTCTTATACTTTGACTTTTTTATTACATATATATTAAAAAAGATGTCTTTGTATGCTATTCATACAAAAAACATCTCTACTTAATATTTTTTAATTCTTCACAAAAATTCTCAAAATATTTTTTTACACAACTAGAAATTTCTATATATATTTTATTTTCTTCTGGAAATGTATGTATTGCCAAATGACTTTCTGCTAAAAGCCACAGACCTGTATATCCCTGCTTGTTAAAATAATGTTCTACTTTATCTATAATTGTGAAACCACTTTTTATTAACATATTTTCTAATTCCATTATTAATTTTTGCTCTTTTTGATATTTTATCCATGTATTATAGTTATACATTACTGCTTTCATTGTATTTCCCTTTCCTTTACCAATTTTGTACTTCTTCATTATAATAAGTAATCAAACTTGGTTTGAACATATTATTTTCTTCTATTTTATCTAATTCTATTTTTTCGTCATTTCCAAAAACAAACATAGAATTTATATTTTCATCATTTAAAAATTGTGTTTCTACTTCTAATTTTTCCCTTTCATTTCCATCATTAAAAGCTAAATTAAATCCCCAATCTCCAAAAGATGGCACTTGTAGATGATAAGGAATTACTGTATTAAACTGACTATTTATTGTCTTATTTATACACCAAAAAGATTTTTTAGCATAATATGGGCTTGTTGATTGTGTAACCATGACACCATTTGGGGTTAAATTTGCTTTTATATAGCTATAAAAAACATTTGTATATAATTTGTTTAAACTTTCATTATTTGGGTCTGGAAAATCAATTATTATAACATCAAATTTCTCTTTGTTATCTTTAACATACATATATCCATCTTCATTAATTATTGTAACTTTTTCATTATTTAAAGAATTATTATTTAACTTAGATATTTGCTTATCATTAGTGCATAAATTTGTCATTTCTTTATCAATATCTACTAATACTATTTGCTTAACATCATTATATTTTAAAATTTCTCTTACAGCTAGTCCGTCTCCACCACCAAGAATCAAAACTCTATTATGATTTTTAGCATACATCATCGGAATATGAACTAAAGCCTCATGATATCTATATTCATCACTAGAACTAAACTGTAAGTTACCATCTAAAAATAATCTTATATCATCTTTGTGTTTTGTCATTACTATTTTTTGATAAGCTGTTTGTTTTGATAAGATTACATCATCTCTATATAATCCTTCTTCTATTTTGTTAGTAATTAACTTTCCTGTACATAAAAATAGCATTATTATAATTAATATTATGATAGAAATTAATCTAATCAATTTATATTTTTTTATATATTCTTTATATTTTAGTACAATAAGTAGTGCTACTAATATGTTTATTGTTCCTACTAAAAATGCAGTGGTAATAAACCCTAATTTAGGGAATAATAATATAGGAAATAATATTGAACCAATTAATCCACCCATGTAATCAAATGTAAAAATATTTGCAAGGTTTTTTCTTACATTGCTTTCATTATTTTCTATAATTCTTGTTAATATTGGTATTTCTAGTCCTACAAATATTCCTATTAATATAATTAATATATACATTATTAAAACATATATGTCTGTATATATATTTACTAAAAATAAAATTAAACTTGAAAACCCACCAAGGATTCCAACACTCATTTCTATTAAAATAAACTTGTTAAACAAATTATTTTTTATGTATTTAGATATATATGAACCAATTCCCATTGCACTCATATATAATCCGATTGTAATAGAAAATTGTAATACACTATCTCCTTGCAAATATGAACTAATACTACTTATAATTAATTCATAAATTATGGAACATATTGAAATTAGTAGTGTTGTTACTAATAATAATTTTCCATCAAATTTTACTTTTTTATTTTCCATTTTATAATACACCACTCATTATAATGGCTATTGCAATAAACATTCCACCTAGCATAATCCCAACAGCTTTATTATGATTATCTACTTCATCTGTAAGCTTAAAGTCTTTTCTAAAGAAAAGTTCAATTATTTTATACCCAATTAAGCAAAATATAACCCCTATTGCAACATATATAATGATTTCTAATAATTTAAACCATATTGTTTCCATTTTTAAATCTCCTTCCTTAAATGTGTAAAACAAGTTTTTTAGCATTTTTACTACATAATTACAGTTCTAATTATAATAGCTACTGATATAAATATACCTGCTATCATAAAACCTGCAGCAACATTCTTTTCTTTTAATTCTTTGTTGAAATCATAAGGCACTGCTAAATCAAATAAAAACATACTAGCTAACATTAAAATTAGCCCTAATCCTCCATATAAAATTGTCCCCACTATTTCTGTCCATAAATTTTCCATAATTAATCCTTCTCCTCTCTATGTCATAAATTGGTTAAGAAAATTAAATTTAAAATGAAGTTTTATGACATCTAAATTGTAATTATTTTCCTGAGCTAGTACCACCACCACTTGTAGTTCTACTATTTATGCTTTGTTGTCTTGCTGAATTACTATAATTGCTATATGTAGTACTTTTTCTATTACTATTATAGGTACTATAAAAATAAGAATGATGTCTTCTATGATATGTTGAACCTCCTGTATTACTTACATATTCTTTTTCTGAAACTTGAACATATACAACTCCATCTTCTAAATATATATAAGCAAATTCTTTTTTTGTATGTAGCCCTATTCCATCTTCATCTGTATTTGGGTCTGAATCTATTGTATCTGTTATTCCTTCTGGAACTCCATCTATAATATCTTTTACTGTTTCGTCTATTGTTGCATATGATGATTTATATACTTTTGCCTTTTTTTTGTTAACATTGTTAGTAACTGATGTCACATAAGTATATTTTGTTTGTTTTTCAATATATTTTTGTATTGATTTATTTACAAACAAATCTGAAAGCATTGGAATGACCATTCCTAATATCATTGGTATAAAAAATATTGCATATACAATAAAACTTATATATTTACTATTTCTTACTTGGCTCCTATCTTTTTCTACTTTTTGATAATCTATTTGGTCTGTGATTTTAATTCTTGTGTTGTCAATATATACCCCTTGACTTTTTTCAACTTCATCTTCCCATTTTTCAATTGAAATTACATAATTTTCGTCTTTTGTCATATAGTCAATATAATCACATTTTTCATATAAATCTACATCAGCATTTCCAAAATAATTTTTTACAACTGCTGAACCTTTTTCGTATAATTCATAGTTTCTACCATTTGTAAAAATAGATTGTTCATTTTCATTTATACTTCCATAATAGGGTGTATAGATTGAATATTCTTTTTTGCCATATTCATCATCTTCTACACATATCCATTTATGCTGGTTTATTTCATTTTTTATTTCATATTCTTGCCAAATCCATGTGTCTTCTTTATATTCTATCATGTTGATGACTATATATTTTTCATTATTTATATAAAGAATTTGTCCTTTTTTTAACTTTTCTTCCATTTCTTCCCCTTATAATTTTAA
>CATLUC010000115.1 GCA_950059165.1 uncultured Clostridium sp. | reverse complement strand
TAAGAGAAGTTAATAATGATATTTTAAAGGATTGGTTAGATTTTAGAGAGGAAGATTTATGTTCTTTGACTTGTGATGAGGATAGAAAACATCATATTTATTTTGATGAGATTTCTGAAAGAATTTTAAAATGTGTTCCTAAAAAGGATAGAAAATATGTCCAAAAACAACTTGGTTTTCTTGATGAGAATTTTATGGATTATATTGATTATTGGAATGAGAAGTATTATAGGAATGGGTTTGCAGATGGGGTTCAGTTGATTGGTGGTACAATAATTAATTAGCATATTTTTTAAAATGCAGATTTAACATAATATTAATAAATATGCCAAATCTGCATTTTATCTTATTACAATAAATACTTTTTATTTGCTTTGTTCAAAAACTTTGTTGTCTCCCAAATATGTTGTAGCATTTGTTTTTAACATTACAACTTTATTTTCTAGCAAATCTAAAAAATTTAAATTATCATAAACTATCTTCTTTAATTCTTGATAATTAATTGAAACTATAATCGTGTTATCCAGTAAATAATTACTATTTGCAACTTGAATAGCTGCTTTTGTAGGATCATTTATAGCTATTATAATTCCACAATTGGATTTATATAATTTTAAATTTCCCTGCACTTTATGAAAATATGTATTGTTAGGCTTACTTTTTTCATTTTTACATTCTACTATTATTAGGCTTCCTAACTCATTTATAAAGTATGGACTAGCAAAATGTAACTTGTTTTTTACTAAACAGTCTAATTCGTTTGTTTTCGTTCTTACATTAGCTGCTTCAAATATTTTTACTATTCTCAATACATATTCTGTAAAATCTCTAAGTTGATTTCCTAATGCTGTTGTATTATTAGCTTTTTTTCCTATCTTATCAAATAACTCTATCATTTTATTTCTTTGTTCTTGTGTTGGTTTAAAAAAAATGTCATTTGGCTTTATTATTTCATCATCTATAAAACCTTTTAAAGTATCTGAACTTGTATACTCTATTATGTCTCTCATATCACTTTTTTCATTTATAACTTCATCATTATCAATTTTTTTATATAGAATTTGAATATCTTCATCTGTTATAATAATATCTTCTATCTCACATGCATCACAATTATTTATGATATTTATTTTATCATATAATTCTTCTATTGGAACAATTTCTATTATATGTCCACATTCAGGACATTTTATAGCATAACAATGTTCCAATATATTTAGTTTAACTGAATCTTCTAGAAGATTTTTAGCCAAACTGAATTCTATATTTAATTGATTTGATACTTTACCTATAGATATTCTATCACTTTCTCTTTGAGGTAAAGTATATAACCATTTATCATATTGTTCAATTATATCCTTTTCATATTTTTTATTAAGAGTTAATAATGTTTGATAATACATTATTTATATCCTCCTCCATAACATAAGCTTCAAATCTTACACTACAAAATTTTCTTTTAGTTGATATTTTTGCTCTATATGTATTAGAACTAAAATTTCCTTTTTGTTTTCTAGCACACATTAAAAATATACCATCACATGTACCTTCATATTTTATTGATTTTTTATTATCAAAAAACTTTTCTTTACATTGTAGAGGCTCATATGATGTTGTGGTTTCCTCTACTTTTGTCATCTCGCTATCTGTTGCTATTAACTTATATGGATATGCCTCTCTATCATTTATAAAAATATCTTTATTAGCAGTATTTATTGATATATATTTTTCTATAAATATTTTAATATCTTCTTTAGCTTTTTCAAAATTAATTAGATCATTTATTTCTAACATATCCAAAGTATTGTTTATAAAAGAATTAATATATGCATCCATTGATTTTATTTTATTCTCTATAATTTCGGGAGTAAAAGTATATTTTTCTAATATATTATAAATTGATTTTTTTACACTTTCAATATACTCTTCTTTATCAATTTTTTTTGCACCTAGACTTTCTTCTATTAATTCAATAGTTTCTATTATTAAGTTATCTGTAGATGTATTATAACCTATTTCATTCTCATCTGTAGAACTTATTTTGAAAATATTAGTCTTTGATTTTGCTCTACCCAAAATCAGTTTTTTATCTAAATCGATATCTACAAATATTGGATATATTATTCTACTTTTCACTTCTTTTTTTACTTCATACAATAATATTGTAAATACAAATTCAATTTTTCTATTATTATATGATATACTTTGTATATTTAAATTATTTCCTTCTGTAATATTAGAATACAATTTTCTATTTCTGCAATTTTTAAAAGTTTGTTGTACTATTTTATTATTGGGCTCAACATCAAACTCTATTTTTCTAAATAAAATATTTTTCATTCCCTGTTTTAATACTATCTCTAGCCATTCTTCCACTTTACTTTTATTTTCGGAATTTTCTTTTGCGTATTCATTTATTGCTTTTAATAAATCCATTCTAGTATATTGTGCTTTAATTTTATTTTTAGTACAAAAATCCATTAAAACAGGATTTGTTATATAATTTTCTGTTTCATTTGCCCAACATTCTGGTATCATTATTATTTCCCCCTTTTAGTATATTTATTATAATACTTTTATTTAGTACTATCATACTAAAATCTTTTGCACCTATATGTGCATAAAAACTTCCACCATCAATATAACATGACTCACATTTGCAAAAAACTAAATCATGCACACTTTTTGATTCAATTATATCTCCACATAATAAACATTTAATTTTCATACTTATATAATTCTCCTGATTTTATGGCTATTTTTTGTTATTTAAGGTGTTTTTCTAATTTGCAACTTTTATTTGCCATTTTTCAATGTATCTCTCCATATTTTTATCCCATTCTTCATAACTTTCACAATCTATTGCTTCTTGATGTATATAATTTAATAAATTGTTTAATTCATCAATTGATAAATTATTACTATATGTATATTTTAAAACCTTCATATATTGTTCTATTGTTAATGGTATAACTGGGACAGGTGAACCCATCCAACTTTGTTTATTCAATATAAAAAATTGCCACATTGTCCTAACATTTATTTTACTTGATATAAATAATCCAATTACATATGTAGACTTATATTTCTTCATAATATTTAATATATGATCTATTACTGATGAGGCTTCGTGTTCCCACTGTAAAACACCTGTCATAAGAGAAACCTCTGGTACAATAACATAATCATCTTTATATAATTCCATATCTGGTGTATTACCTTTTCCTGGTGCAAAAAATCTGGGAGATAAATCTTCTTCTATTGTAAAATTTCTCTTTACTTCTTTTTCTCCATCTATAGCTACTAATGACCTCCATGTATTACATTCAAGCCAAAGTGCTGCCATATCTTCATTACCTGTTAGAATATCTTCAAATTTATCCAAAATTTCTTTTCTCGTTTGTTCATTTTTAGAAATATATTTAATAAATACCTGTTCATTTAAACTTGTAATATCTTGTATTAAATCTTGTTCTAATAATTTAAGTTCATTGTTTTTGCCTATTTTTTCTACCTTATTCAGATATTCTTTAATATCCTTTTCAATTGTAATTGAATATTTTAGCTTATATTCATTAATTTTATTTTGTAATAAATTGATTTTTTCATAAATAAGTTCTTTTCTTTCATCTTTGTTTTCCCAAGGCAATGTAATATTGTGTGAATTACCATACCATTTCATATAATCTTCAATATTATCTGCATCTACTTTTTGAAATTTATATTTCTTTATTAATAGTTCTACTTTTTTCTTAGCATGTTCTGCAACTCTAACTTTTGTATAATTTCCTCTTCCACTTACGTCAAATAATCCTGTATATAATAATGATCTATTTACAGCATCACCATAATCTACACATAGGGTATTTACATTTGGTTCAATATCATAGGTATCCTTATAAATTTCTTTAAATATATTCTCACATTTAGTTCTATCCATTTTATTTGGTAATTCATTATACTGATCTCTAAATTTTTCAATTGCATTATAAAGTTTGTCTATTTCTTCAATACCATTGCATCCAAAGATAAATCCCATTTCATATCTGTTTACATATTGGAATCTTTCTAATATTTTTAATATTATTTCAAAAGGAAATACAAATTTTTCTTTTGGTATATTTCTTCCTATTTCTGTTGCTTTACTTGGGAAATGCATTTTTAATAATTGCTTTAGAAAATCTTCGCTATCAAATCTATCATTTTCTATTAATTTTCCAACTTCGGTACTTTGAATAAGTCCATCATTATCAACATAACCAAAACCAAAAAATTCAAATGTAGCTTTGTCATTTCTTGCATTGCTTTCTGTTTCTGTAATATCAAACATTCCTGAAACATAGTCTTCATAAGACATTTGGGCTAAATTTTCATCTTCATCTTTATGAGCATTATATACATACTCTCTTCTAACAGGATGTATAGCTTTTCCTCTTATATCTAATTGTTCAGTTTTTTCTTCCCAATTTTTATTTTCTAATTTAGAAAAATATTTAAACCATTGTACTGTTTTTACAACACTTCTTGGTTTCGTTCTCCATCCCCATGACATAGCTTTTCCCCCTAATAATTTGTTATCAATAAATGTTCTACATCTTTATCATTTCTATTTTGGAAACTTACAAGATATTTTTTATCAAATGTTTTTATCTTAAATTCTTTTGTATTATATAAGTTATAAATAAAGTCCGTATTCTTTATAATCAACATTATATTTGCTTTTGTATTCTTTAAATATTCGCATAATCTCAC
>CATLUC010000114.1:2305-4775 GCA_950059165.1 uncultured Clostridium sp. | reverse complement strand
TACTAACTATGAAGTAATTGTCATACAAATATTCAATATAATTATATTTAGTTTCTATTAAATTTTTTTCTTCTTTGCTAATAACTCCATATTTAGTTCCATTTTCATTATCAATTCTTATTTTATATTTATCATTGCTTGTATTTAATATAGCCATACTTGCAGACATATTGGTTTCTGTTCCATTACTGTCATATACTGTTGTGCCTTGCTCATTTTGTGCATAAAAGTATATTCCTGTAATGTCAATTTGATTATATTGTACTGGAACAATTAGTTTTCCATCTTTGCTAGTAATTCCATGTTTTTTACTTTTTTCAACTACAAATACTTGATTTGTAGCATCATATCTTATAGATTGATATTCATTTCCAATAATTGTTTCTTGGTTTTTCATAATTCCATAACGTCCATTTTTTGCACATAAAAGATATGCATTTTCGTTTTCTTGAATTTCTGTTACTCTAGTTAGTTCATTATATTCTGATTTTAAAATTTCTTCTCCTTTAAAATTTAAATAACCATATCTATATCCTTCTTGTGTAGTTGTAGATACTATATAACCTGCATATTTATAACGATTTTCATCTGTATAATATTCATCTACTGCAATTTTGTCATATATTATTTCTACTATTTTATTTCCTTTGATGTTAATTACACCATGTTTTTCTTCTTGTTTTACTAATAATTCCCCTTCTTTATATGGTAAACTATCAATTTCATCATAAATAGGTTTTGTTATTTCTTTTCCGTCAAAACTAATCAAACCATATTTTCCGTCTTTTTCATATTTTAATACACTTTTTTCATACATTAAATCACTTACTATATTCTTTAGACGTATTGGCTCTACATTGCTATATTGTGATAAAATTTCTTCTTCTTTTTCATTTAATATTTTAATATCTTCTCCTTGATAGCAAGCAAAAACAGCTTTTTCTGGATTTGGTATTTTTATTTCACTATACTTTGCATCAATTATAATATTACCTGCTCTATCAATAACACCATATTGTTCTCCTTGTTTTAAAAGGAAATAATTATATTGCTGTACTTGTTCTATTTCATAGCTTTTTCCATTTTCTTGATTAATGCGATAAATAATAAAAGCCCCTACAGCTATTGCTATCAATATTGCTACTATAATTATTATGACATTTCTTTTTTTCATTTTTTACATCGTTCCTTTCATAAGTCACAAATTGGTTGTTGGAAAAGAATTAAATTTTGGCTAGGAAAACAAGTTTGAAATTTATGAGGCATACTATTTGTACGTTGATTAAATTTCAAACGCAGGATGACAACGCCAAAATTGTAATTATTTTTTAACCATGTTCTTGCATATTATTTTTACATGCCTTAACCTTTATAATTCTCTTATCTTCATATTTTTCTATCTTATAGGTCACAGTTTCTGTGTCTATAACTGGTAATTCTTCCTCTTCAGGAACTCTTCCTAATTTATCTTGCAAATAACCTGATAATGTATCATAATCCCCCTCTGGGATATTAGCATCTAAAAGTTTATTTACATCATTAATTGTCATACTTCCACTTAACAAATAAGTATTAGAATCAAGTTTTTCATATTCTTTTTCTTCTTTATCATATTCGTCAAAAATATCTCCAACTAGCTCTTCTAAAATATCTTCCATAGTAATTAAACCTGCTGTACCACCATATTCATCAATAATAATTGCTATTTGTTTTTTATTTTTTTGCAATTCCTTAAAAACCTCATTAATTAGCCTATTTTGTGAAACAAAATAAGCATCTTTAATTGTATTTTTTACTTTAAAAGTTTTTTTATTGATATTTTTCAAAACATCTTTTACATATAAAATTCCTTTAACTTCGTCAATAGTTTCATCATATACAGGAATTCTACTATAACGGTATTCTACTTGTGAAAGTTCTTGTAATAATTCTTCGTTACTAATATTTATATCTACTGCAAAAATGTCTTTTCTATGTGTCATTATTTCAGAAACAGTTATATCATTAAATTCAAATACATTATTAATTAATTCTTTTTCCTCTACTTTTATTGTTCCATTTTCTTCTCCTTGGTCTATCATCATCTTGATTTCTTCTTCTGTTACAGATTCTTCCTCATTTTCTCCTACACCAAATAGTTTAGATACCCCATTTGTAACAACTGTTAGAAATTTTACAAATGGTGCTGTTACAATTGAGATTGTTCTAATAATTCCAATTGTTGCAAAAGATATTTTTTCGTAGTATTTCATGGCAAATCTTTTAGGAACTAATTCGCCAAATACTAAAGTAAAGAAAGATAGAATAATTGTAATTATAATTATTGATATGCTTTTCCATACTCCAAAACTTATAAATGGCATAACTTCATATAATACAGGTGCTAATTTTTCAGCAAAAGCATCAGATGCAAACGCACTTGATAAAAAGCCTGCTAATGTAATCCCAATTTGTATTGTTGCTAAAAATT